>DATMJM010000184.1:0-6930 GCA_035553935.1 Solirubrobacteraceae bacterium | reverse complement strand
AGCGGCGCAGCATGCGGTCGTGGGCGAGCTCGGCGAGCAGCAGACCGTCTGTGAGCAGGCGGACCTGCGTCTCGCGCGCGGACCGGTCCTCGAAGCGCACGGCGTAGCCGACAGCGCCGCCGAGTTGCACCCCGAGCTCCTCGGCGATGCGCGTCGCGACCGTGCGCGCCGCGATCCGCCGCGGCTGCGTGTGCGCGATCGCGGTGCGGCCGAGCTCGAGGCAGATCTTCGGCAGCTGCGTCGTCTTCCCCGAGCCGGTCTCCCCTGCGACGATGACGACCTGGTTGTCGCGGATCGCCGCGAGCAGGTCGTCGCGCCGCGCGCTGACGGGCAGCTCGGGCGGATATGAGATCTGCGGCGCGGCGGTCGCCATCGGGCAGCCGAGGATAGGGCTGGCATCATCGCTTCAGATGGAGCGGGTGCGGATCGACAAGTGGCTCTGGGCGGCGCGGTTCTTCAAGAGCCGCTCGATGGCGAGCGATGCCGTCAACGGCGGCCTCGCGCAGCTCAACGGCGCGCGCGTGAAGCCCAGCCGCGACGTCGCGCCGGGCGACGAGCTGGAGATCACGATCGGCCAGACGCGGCGCACCGTCGTCGTGCGCGGCGTCAGCGACCGCCGCGGCCCGGCGAAGGAGGCGGTGAAGCTCTACGAGGAGACGCCCGCGAGCATCGCCGCGCGCGAGCTGGCCGCCGAGCAGCGGGGCCTGATGTCACCGCCGCCGGGCGCCGACCTCGGCATGCGGCCGACCAAGCGCGACCGCCGCCGGCTCGACGGCGCGCGCGGGCGCCGGCGGTAGACCGCGCGACGCGCCTCAAGAACACGACGGAGCAGCCGACGACCACAACGTGCCCGACGCCCCCGCCTGCCTCGCCGTCGTGCCGATCTACCTGCGCACGCCGGAGGACCTCGACGTCCTCCTGCGCTGCCTCGTCTCGCTCAGCGAGACCGCGCCGCACGCCGACGTGCTCGTCGTGGACGACCGCAGCCCGGCCACCGAGCTCGTCGACAGGATCGACCTGGCCGCCGGCGAGCTCGGGATCGAGCTGGAGCGCCGTGCCGTCAACGGCGGCTTCTCGCGCGCCGTCAACGTCGGGCTGCGCCGCGCGCTGGAGGAGGGTCGCGACGCCGTCCTCGTCAACGCCGACATCGAGTTTCACCGGCCGCGCTGGCTGGAGGCGATGCTCGCGCGCACCGACACGTCCGGCGCGCCGGCGGCCGTCGTCGGCGCACGCCTGCTGTACCCCAACGGCCTGCTGCAGCACGCCGGCGTCTACTACTCGGCGCTGCACCGCCGCTGGAGCCAGCGCTTCGCCTTCGGCCCCGGCGACCTGCCCGAGTCACTCGTGCCGGCGCGCTGCCCGGTGACGGGCGCGCTGCAGCTCATCCGCCACGAGTGCCTCGCCGAGGTCGGCGTCTACGACGAGGCCTTCCGCATGGGCTGGGAGGACGTCGACTACTGCCTGCGGGTCTTCGCCTCCGGCCGCGAGTGCATCTACGAGCCCTCCGCCTGCGCGACCCATGCCGAGTCGCTGTTTCGCTCGCGCACCCCGGAGGGCCAGGACACGTGGGAGAGCGACTCCTGGCGAACGCTGCGCGCGAAGTACGCGCAGACCGACCTGACGGCGTACATGCCGGCGTACGAATGAGCGCGCACGCGAACGTCCTGTTCGTCGGCCTCGACCGATCGGCCCAGTGCTGGTATCGCTGCGCGCTGCCCGCGCGCGCGCTGGGCGCGGACTGGGCGGGCGTCGCCGGCCAGCCGCCGGAGCTCGCCTTCCGCACCGGCGAGGCGCGCCGCCCGCTCAACGCGGTCGGCGACTTCGCCGCCTACGACGTCGTCGTGCTCCAGATGCCCAGCGGCAAGGAGTGGGTGCGGACGATCCGCGAGCTGCAGGCGGGCGGCACCCGGGTGCTCTTCGAGATCGACGACTACGCCCACGGCGTGCGCAACGCCAGGCACCACGCCGCCGCCGACACGTTCGACAAGGCGCGCCTGGCCGAGCTCGAGCTCGCGATGGGCGCCTGCGACGGGATCATCTGCTCGACGGACTACATCGCCGGGCGCTACCGCGCGTTCAACTCGACCGTGTGGGTCTGCCGCAACGGCCTCGACCTCGGCCGCTACGCCGTCACGCGCCGCGAGCGCGAGGTCGTGACGATCGGCTGGGCCGGCGGCACCGCGCACCGGCCGGCACTGCTGCCGTGGCTGCGCGAGCTGCTCGCCGTCATGGACGCGCGGCCGAACACGCGCTTCATGAGCGTCGGCGTCGGCGGCTACGCGGCGCCGTTCGCCGAGCGCTTCGGCGCCGCGCGCGCGATCGGCCTGCCGTGGGCGCTGATCGAGACCTACCCGGCGGCGATGGCGAACTTCGACATCGCGCTCGCGCCGGCGACGAACAGCGCCTTCTTCCGCGGCAAGAGCGACCTGCGCTGGCTGGAGGCCGGCGCGCTCGGCATCGCGCTCGTCGGCGACCCGGTGGTCTATCCGGACATCGAGCACGGCGTGACCGGCCTGCACGCCGCCGATCCCGCCCAGGCGCGCGAGGCGATCCTCGCGCTCGTCGACGACCCGTCGCTGCGCCGGCGGATCGGCGAGGCCGCCCGCGCGCACGTGCGCGCGCACCGCTCCAGCGCCGCGGTCGCGCCGCAGTGGGCCGCCGCGCTCGAGCAGGTCCGCGAGCTTCCTCGCGCCGCCTGAGCAGCTCGGCCGCGGCCTCGAACGCACGAACGCCCGCTCGGGGGAAGCGGGCGCTCGCTGGCCAGGGACGGCGGACGCTGCCGGCGCGAAGCTACGCAGCCGCGACCGGCTCAGGCGAGCCCGTCGGCCCGGTAGCGCTCCAGGCCGCGGTCGACGAGCTGCGAGAGCTCTTCGAGCAGCTCCGGCGTGGCGCTGCTCGGCGTGAAGTTGAAGCAGCCCTTGCCCTCCATCCGCTCGCGCAGCGTGTCGCTGACGCCCTCCATGACCTCGGGATGGCTGTAGACCGGCATGACGTGCACGCTGACGTGGCTCTCGCTCGTCTGAACGGCACCGAACCACATGCGCGTCCCGCTCGGGCCGCTCTTCGTCGTCTCGACCTGAAAGTTGCCGGGCTCGTCGCGGACGATCGCAAGCGACGACGAGTGGCGCTCGATCACGGGGCGCAGCTCCGCGAACAGCTCGTCGAAATCCTCCGGCACCGCTTCGATCATACGAGGGCGCGGCGTCAGATCGCGACGCGCCGCGGCTTCTGGTGAACTTCGTGTCGTGGCGCTCGGACGCTCAGGCCAGCAGCTGCAGCGCCTGCGCGCCGACGTCGCGCAGGCCGGGCGCGAACTCGCCGCGGCCGGCCTCGTGAGCGGGCTCGCCGGAAACGTCAGCGCGCGCTCCGGCCAGCTCGTCGCGGTCACCCCGACGGGCGGGCGGCTGGCGGCCCTCTCGGCGGACGACATCGCGATCGTGGACGTCGACGGCGACCTCGTGCACGCACCGCTGGCGCCGACGTCCGAGCTGCCCTTCCATCTGGCGATCTACCGCCGCTTCGGCGCCGGCGCGGTGGTCCACACGCATCCGCCGATGGCGACCGCCGTCGCGTGCGTCGCCGACGAGCTGCCGTGCATCCACTACTCCCTGCTGCAGCTCGGCGGCGCGATCAGGGTCTCGCGCTACGCGACCTTCGGCACCGACGACCTCGCCGCGACCGTGGTCGCGGCGCTCGAGGGACGCAGCGCCGCGCTCATGGCAAGCCACGGCGCAGTCACCCTCGGCGGCGACCTGCGGGCGGCGATCGATGCCAGCGAGCTGCTGGAGTGGGCGTGCGCGGTGTACGTGCATGCGTGCGCCTGCGGCACGCCGCGCGAGCTCGCCGCCGGCGAGCAGCGCGAGGTCGCCGAAGCGTTCGCGCTCTATGACCGCCAGCGTGGCGCGGCGCGCGAGCCGCCGGAAGGCTGAGCGGCGTGCGGGTCCGGCGTGAGCGTGTGTGGATCACGCAACGCAGAACGGGCGCCCCGTGCGGGGCGCCCGTTTCCACGGTCGCGGCGTGTGCGGTGACCGCTGACTAACGCAGCAGCGACAGGACCGACTGCGGCGCCTGGTTGGCCTGCGCGAGCATGCTCGTGCCGGCCTGCTGCAGGATCTGCGCCTTCGTGAACTCGACCATCTCCTTGGCCATGTCCACGTCGCGGATCCGGCTCTCGGCGGCGACCAGGTTCTCCTGGTAGCTGGCGAGGTTGGCGATCCGGTGCTCGAGGCGGTTCTGGACCGAGCCGAACGTCGCACGCACGTCGGACACCTCGGAGATCGCGTTGTCGATGTCGGCCAGCGTCAGGGCGACGAACGCCGCGTCGTCGGAAGCCGACGTGATGGCCGCGACCTCGTTGAGGCCGACGTTGCTGGCGGAGGTGAGCTGGACCGTCGAGATCGTGATGGTCTCGTTGTCGTTCGCGCCGACCTGCAGCGTGATCGTCCCGGCGCCACCCGACGGGTTCAGCAGCGAGACGCCGTTGAACTTCGTGTTGTCCTGGATGTCGGTGATCTCCGACGCGAGCTGGGCGACCTCGGCGCGGATGGCGTCCTTGTCCTCGGGGCTCAGCGTGTCGTTGCCGTACTGCGTGCGCAGCTCGCGCACGCGCTGGAGCATCGAGTGGACCTCGGTCAGCGCGCCCTCACCGGTCTGCACGAGCGAGACGCCGTCCTGCGCGTTGCGCTGGGCCTGCGAGAGACCAATGATCTGACCGCGCATCTTCTCGCTGATGGCGAGGCCGGCCGCGTCGTCGGCGGCACGGTTGATGCGGTAGCCGGAGCTCAGGCGCTCCATCGACTTCGCCATCTTCGCGGACGAGCCGACGAGCTGACGATGGGTGTTGAAGGCCTCGACGTTGTTGTTGATACGAAGGGACATGCGTTCATCTCCTTGATGACGTGGGTTTGCTCTGCGTCCCGAGGCGACTCCTTGTCGCCTGCGACCTGGTGATCGGCCGCCTGCGCGGCAACTTGAGCGAGAGCTTCAGGCGAGCGTGTCGATGTGCCCGTCGGCGACCGCGGTCTGCGGCGCGACCGGTGCCGGGCGCCCGCGCGGGCGCTCGCGGCGGGGCTGCTCGTCCTGCGGCGGCTCGTCGCCGGTCCGCGCCACGCGGCGCACGGGGTCGACCGCGGGCGGGCTGGCGGGCGTCGGGCGGATCGGGTGGATCGGGTCGATCACGCGGTGTCGTCGGCTGCGGCGACTGCGGCGGCGCGCGCGAGCTCGGCGTAGCGCGCGCGAACCTCCGCGATGACGAGCTGGCGTGCCACGGCGACCGCGACCGCCCAGAGGACGAGGTAGCCGGCGATCCCAGCGGCGAGGCCGCGCAGCATCACGTCGAACAGCGGCAGCCCGGCCTTCAGCGCGATGATGCCGGCCAGCAGCGTGCCGAGCAGCCCGCCCGCGCCCTTCGCGTGCCGCACGGCGCTCACCGAGCGCGGATGCCCCGCGACCGAGATGCCGGCGGGCACGGCCGGCACGGGCAGCTCGGCGGCGGCCTCGTCCCTGCGCTTGCTCATGCGCGCTTCATCCGCTGCAGCTCGAGGCGCTGGCGCGCGAAGACGTAGTGGACGATCCGCTCGCGATCGGCCGTCGCGAGCTGCTCGAAGTGGACGGCGAGCAGGTGCTGGTCGGTCTCGCGCACGATGCGGCCGCTGACCATGACCGGCGGCTCGGCCGCAGCCAGCCGCAGCCACAGGTCGACTGGATCACCCGGCGCGAGACCCTCCAGCTGCGACACGACGGCGCCCGAGCCGCTGATGTTCACGGCGATGGCCGTGCGCCCGTCCGGTTCGCCGGCAGACGCGACGGCAACGTCGAGGACGGCGTCCACGCGGACGTATTCGCGGCGCTGGATGAGCTCGCGGTCGCCGGCGACCTCGAGGTCGAGCACCTCGCCGTCGCGCACTGCGGCCACGCGCGCGTCGACGTGCACCACGCCACGGGTCGTGGTGACGTCGATCCCGACCTGCGTGCCGACGACGTCGTCGAGCGCGCGCAGCGGATGGACGAGCAGCACCGCGGTCGCGTGGCTCGTGGCGTCGAGCTCGACGAGCGCGGGGATGCTGCCGACCTCGGGCACCGCGATCCACGCGTGCTGCGCACGGGTCATGCCAGGATCCGGGCCGCCAGCGCGGCGGCGTCGGCCGGCGCGAAGCCATCCGGCGCGCTGCCGTCGCTCGTGTAGGAGATCGGGATGCCGCGAGCGATCGCCTCGTCGATCACGGGGCCGGCGTGCGCGACCTCGTCGAGGTGGGTGAGCACGATCGCCGCCGGCTTGAGCGGCGCCAGGCCGTCGAGCAGCGTGCGGACGGCCGCGCTCGAGAGCGTCGCGGGAACGGCGACGTGGACGTCGGGCGAGCCGAGGCGTCGCAGCGCCGAGGCGAGCTTCTTGACGTCCGCGGGGGCGCCGGGCGACACCGCCTCGGTGTCGATCACGGTCACCCCGCGCTCGCCCGCGGCGGGGCGCGCGTCGGCGACGGCGACGACGCTGACCGGCAGGTCGGAATGCTGCGCGTAGGCCGCCGCGAGGCGGGTCGCGCACAGCGTCTTGCCCGAACCGCCCGCGCCGGCGAAGGCGATCACGCGCCCGCCGGCGGCGACCGGCGCAGCGAGCGGGATGCGGCGCGCGAGCGCGTCGCGCAGCGCGCGCTTGAGCGTGCGCTTGGGATGCAGCGGCAGGACGTGCGAGATCGTCGCCGCGATGAGCTCGGCTGCGAGCGCAGGCGCGATGCCGGCCTCGACGAGCGCCCGCTCGTGCGTCGCGGCGGCGCCACTTCGCTCGGCGGGCGCGGGCGGAGCGGGGCTGTGGGGAGTTACGGTGGCTGTGCGTTCGAAACTCCCCACACCTCCGTCCGACACGAGCTGGAGGGACGGCGCCAGCGCGGGTTCGTCCTCGGTGACAGCAGCGACCGCGAGGCCGGCGGCACCACC
>DATMJM010000183.1:0-4904 GCA_035553935.1 Solirubrobacteraceae bacterium | reverse complement strand
GCCGTCGCGCTCGCTCCCGCGAGCGCGGAGGCCGGCGAGGGCGTGGCGGCGGGGATCGTCCCGAGTGCGCAGGCAGCCGCGCTGACGCGCCGTGCGGGCGACCCCGAGCGGGTGAAGCTCGACGCCGCCTCGCCGGCGTCGAGCTTCACCCGCTCGGGGTCGCCCGCACGGCGCGTCAGCGCGGCTGCCTGCGCACTCGGGACGATCCCCGCCGCCACGCCCTCGCCGGCCTCCGCGCTCGCGGGAGCGAGCGCGACGGCGCCGTCGCCGAGTGCCGGGACGGGCGCGGCGTTCGCCGGCTTCCAGCCCGCCGGCGCCTTCAGCACGAAGTTGTCGCCCTTCGCCGAGGCCGGTGACGAGCCGCCGGCGCTCGACATCCCCACGACGAACGCGGCGATCGCGACGACGACGGCGCAGACGGCGATCGGGCCGGCCGGCACGTGGCGCTCCTGCACCGCGGGCTCGGCCGCCTCGACGGGGGCCGGCGTGACCACGGGCGCTGTCGCCACGCGCTGCGGCGGCGGCGTGACGCGGCGCGGTGCCGGGCGCGCGGCGGGCGCCGGCGGCGGTGTCGCGATCGCGGGCGCGGCATCGGCCTCCGTACCGAGCACCTCGTGCAGCGCGGCGGGAGCGTGGTAGGTCTGAAAGCCGGTCGTGCTGGCGGCGAGGGCGTCCTCGCCGGCCGGAACCCGCGCGCGGAGGGGCGTCGCCGACTGTGCCGGGATGTCGGTGAGGTCGATCTCGGACGCCGGCTCGAGCGTCGCATCGCGCCGCCACAGCGGCCCGACGAACTCGAGCAACGCCTCCTCGAAGGCCTCCCAGGCGGCGGCGGCGTGCGGGAAGCGGTCGTCGGGATCCTTCTCGGTCATCCGGGCGACCCACGACGCGACGGATTCGGGGATGTGCGGATCGACCTCGCGCACGTCCGGCACGGCGTCGTTGACGTGGTGCATGAGCAGCGCCGCCTGCGAGCCGTCGCTGAAGGGCAGGCGCCCGGTGAGCAGCTCGTAGGTCATGCAGCCGATCGCGTAGAGGTCCGACGCCGGGCCGATGTCGCGTGCGAGCGCCTGCTCGGGGGACATGTACTCCGGCGTGCCGACCGTCATGCCCTCCGATGTCAGGCCGCGCTGGCCGCTCTGGGCCGCCTTCGCGATGCCGAAGTCGGCGACCTTCACGCGTCCCTCCTTCGTGATCAGCGCGTTCTCGGGCTTGAGGTCGCGGTGCACGATGCCCGCCTTGCCGGCGTGCCCGACCGCCGCCAGCACGTCCTCGAGCACGCGCGCGACCTTCGGCAGCGACAGCTCGCCGATCAGCGGCCGCAGCGAGCCGCCCTCGACGAGCTCCATCGCGATGTACGGCGTGCCGCCGTCCTCGAAGTACTCGTAGACGGTGACGATGTTCGCGTGGTTCAGCGACCCCGCGACCCGCGACTCGCGCAGGAAGCGCTCGGCGGCCGCGGGGTCGTCGGCTGTGAGCCCCGCCAGCTCCTTGAGCGCCACGAGGCGCGACAGGTCGCGCTGGCGCGCGAGGTGCACGATCGCCATGCCGCCGCGGCCGAGCTCGCGGATGAGGTCGTAGTCGTCGAGCTTGGACATCTACCCGAGCGCCTTGACCTGTCCGGGGAAGGCGACGATGAGCGGCGAGGGCGGCACCCCGCTCGTGACGCCGTTGATGCCCGCCAGCAGCACCGGCTTGCCGTTGACCAGCACCTTCGGGCTCATGCCGACCATCGGGATCGGGATCTCGCTGGCGACGACCGTGCACTGCACGGTGACGGACGTCGTCGGCTGTGCGCAGCCGACGATCGGCGAGCCGACGAGGTCGCCGACGCAGAGCACGGGCTGGCCGCCGGCGAGGACCTTCACCTGCTTGGGGATCAGCGTGACCTGGCCGCCATGTGCGCACATGATCTTGGCCGCGGAGGTGACGATCGGAGCGGGCATCGCTGCCCAGCGGACGCTAGCCCGTGGCGCGGCACGGGGGCGGTTCGATCGGGCGGTCTTCCGGGCACGGTGGCCGCAGGAGCGGCGCCTCATGCGGGTTGCAGGCTCGCCGCCGCGGGTACCGCAGCGCCGTGTTCGTCTTCTTCTCCAACCGGCTGGGCTGCGGCGGCTCGCTGCTGCTGTCGCTCGCGGTGACCCTGTTGCTCCTGCTGCTGATGGGGGTCGTCCGGCTGTGAAGCGCCGGATGCCCGTCACTCGGCTGCCAGGTCGGCGTCGCCGCCGACGGCCGGCCGGCGGCGGGCGCGCGCCTTGCCAACGGGCTTGCCGACGGGCTCCTCCTCGCCCTTGCCGCGGCCGCTCAGCCCGCCGGTCAGCGTGTCCTGCGCCCAGCGCTCGCTGAACCCGGCCGCGAAGCCGATCACGCAGAGGAAGTAGAAGCGGTCGATCGAGCCCTCCTCAGGCAGCCTGAAGATGTCGACGAACCCGCTCGTGAGCATGAAGTAGGCCAGCAGGCCGAAGATCGACCCGATCACCGGCCGCAGCGCGCCGAGGAACAGCGTGTAGCCGCGCGCGACGTCGAAGTCCAGCGCGAACGTCCCGCTGTTGATGCGCGCGATGACGCTGACGACGGCCCCCAGCGCGCCGGCGACGAGGCACCCGATGATCGCGCGCTTCTCGACGCCCTCGCCCTGCACGACGCTGTTGGCGAGGACGTACAGCCAGGCCAGCAGCGCGATCCCGATCGCCATGCCGCCGAAGTAGACGAGCTGCGCGTCACCATTGGCGGCGTCGCGGTAGTCGTTGCGCAGCTCTGCGAGCGCGCGCACCTCGACTTCGACGGCGGCCTTGTGAGCCTGCGGCGGGTTCTCGCCGCGGGCGTCGATGAGGCTCAGCAGGTGGCAGGCGGAGGTCATGACGAGCTGGATCGTGATGCGCCGGCTGCGGCCGCGCAGGACCTCGCTGGCGCGCACGGCGAGCTCGTCGCAGTCGTGCAGCGCGCGTGCGATGTCCGGCTCGTCCTTCGTCGCCCAGTCGCTGACGCGATGGAACTTCGGCGAGACCGACAGCAGCCGCCGCAGCCAGCCGGTGCGCGGCTTGCCGGCGGTCAGCGCGACGGCGCTCTCGACGTCGGCGCACCAGTACGCGTTGATCAGCTCGCCATGCTCGTCTTCGAAGCGCGTGAGCGCGTGGTGATACTCCTCGTTGAGCTGCTCCTGCTCGGCCTCGGAGACGCCGGAGCTCGCGCGCAGCGCCTGGCGCCAGCGGAAATGGATGCGGACGAGATCGGGGAACGTGACGCGCGACGGGACATGTTCTTCGTTGCTGTCTTCGCGGTCGTGGTCCATGCTCTCCTCCGGGCGCGCGCGATCATCCCACGGTGCGGGCGGCGCCCCCGCAAGCATCGCTGCAGCGCGCGACGCCCGGTAGACGCCGTCGGGCGGACTTCCGGGCAGCGGCGCCTGCGGGCGGCGCCCTCAGCGCTCCGGCACCTCGACGCGGTCGCGCTCGCCGATCTCGCGCAGGACGCGCGCCGGCGTGCCGGCCGCCACGACCGCGGCGGGCAGGTCGCGCGTCACGACGGCGCCGGCGCCGACGACCGTGTCGTCGCCGATGCTGACGCCGGGGCAGACGATCGCGCCGCCCCCGAGCCAGACGTTGTCGCCGACGACGATCGGCGCGGCGGACTCCCATCCGGCGCGGCGCGGTCGCGGATCGATCGGATGCGTCGCTGTGAGGAACTGCACCCGTGACGCGACCTGGCATGCCGCGCCGATCGATATCGCCGCGACGTCGAGCATGAGGCAGTCGTAGTTGATGAAGGTCCCGGCGCCGATCGTCACCCGCGTGCCGTACTCGCAGTGAAACGGCGGCCGCACGACGACGCCCTCCCCGACCGCCCCGAGCAGTTCGCCGAGGATCTCGTCGCGCTCGCGCTGCGCGGCGTGCGCCGTGGCGTTGTAGCGCGCCACGAGGTCCTGCGCGCGGGCGAAGTCGGCCTCCAGCTCCTCGTCGTCGGCGATGTAGAGCTCGCCGCGCAGCATGCGGTCCTTCATGCGTCCCATGCAGGCTCCTCGCGCGCTAATCGGCGCGCTTCACCGTCCGGCGGAACGCGATCGACGCCCGCCACGAGGCCCCTGACGCTGATCGCATCGAGGCCGGCGGGAGCGCCGTGCCGGGCATCGGCTCGGGCCGCTGGCCGTCGGCCGGTCCGCCGCGCAGCTCGACCGCGTCGATCGTCGCCATGGCCGGAACGATACCGTCGCCGCCACGCGCCCGGAACTCATCCGCCGGGTGACGCCGCGAGGTCGCAGGCGACCTCGTCGAGCCCGGCGCCGAGCCGCGCGAGGGGGATCTCGGGATCACCGGCGAGCGCGCGCGCGAGCGCCTCGCGCTTGTCCTCCCCGGTCGCCAGCAGCAGCGTGTGGCGCGCGGCGCGCACGACGGGCAGCGTCAGCGTCACGCGCTCGGCCGGCGGCTTGGGCGAGTCGCGGACCGGTGCCACGATGGCTTGCCTGGCGTGCAGCACGGGGTGGCCGGGAAACAGCGAGCACGTGTGACCGTCGGGCCCCATCCCGAGCAGCACGACGTCGAAGACGCCGTCGGGCACGTTGTCGCGGATCTCGAGTCCGTACAGCCAGGCGGCGTCCTCCGGAACCTCGGGTGACGCGACCGTGTGCAGCACCGGCGGCTCGGGCCGGTCGCCGGCGAGCAGCGACTCGCGCACCATGCGCGCGTTGGACTCGGGATCGTCCTCCGGCACGCAACGCTCGTCGCCGAGCCAGAAGTGCACGTGCTTCCACGACCCGTCGGTGTCGGCCAGCAGCTCGTATGCCCGGCGCGGCGTGCGGCCGCCGGCCAGCGCGACGTGCAGCTCCCGCCCGTACGCGCGCGCGTGGGCGATCCGCTGCTCGACGAGCGCGGCGGCGCGCTCGGCGACGCTCTCGGCGTCGGGGAACACGC
>DATMJM010000182.1:0-3845 GCA_035553935.1 Solirubrobacteraceae bacterium | reverse complement strand
ATCGCCAGGTAGCCGGCGACGAGGATCGCCGCGGCCCGCTGCTGCCGGGCAGCCGCTGGGCGTGGCTCGTCGGGGCCGCGGCGATCCTCGTCGCCGGCTACCTGGCGATCGATGCGGCGCGGCCCGCCGGCCCCGGCGCCGCCGGCCTGCCCGCAGGCGCGCGACTGGCGCCGTTCGCGGTCGTCCTCGCGCGGTCCGGTGCCGTCTGCGACAGCGCCGACGACCCCTGCGACGCGAACGTCGCCCGCTCCGCCGGACAGGGCGCCGCGGGCAGCCGCCCGGCCTGCGAGGTGCGCGGGCCGGCGGTCCTCAACGTCTGCGAGCTCACGCAGCGCGGGCCGCTGGTGCTGGGCCTCATGGCGACCCGCCAGGCGCCGTGCGTCGCCGCGTTCGACCGGCTCGAGGACCTGCGGCGGCGCCATCGCGGGCTGCAGGTCGCGGTCGTCTCGCTCGGCGGCGACCTCGACGACCTGCGCCGAATCGTGCGCGCGAGGCGCTGGAGCTTCCCCGTCGGCTGGGATCGCGACGGCGTCCTCGCGAGCCTCTACGGCGTGGTCACCTGCCCGTACGTCGTGGTCGCGCGGTGGCGCGGACGGGTGCAGGCGACGCGGGCGGGCGCGGCCGCCGGCGCGGTGCTCGAGCACGGCGTGCAGCGCGCCGTCGCGGCCTCGCGACGCGCCGGCTGGCGCCCCTAGGTCGGAGCGCCGGCGCCGGGTGTCCCTGCCCGGCGCCCGTTCGCTTCGCGCGGACTGCCGATCAGACGCGCCTCGCCAGCTCCCGGCGCTGGCGCTCGGTCATCGATCCCACGGTCTTCGTCTCGGACAATCCGATGCTCGCGAGGAACTTGGCGCAGCGCGTGGCTCCCCAACGGTGCTGGCTCATGAGCAGCTCGGCGATGGTCATGCTCGCCGCCTCCCACGGGCGCGCCAGGATGACCTCGTCGACGGTGATCGTTCCGTCACCGACCTTGCGCTTGAGCTCTGCGCGCGCGAGCCGTACCTCGTTTGCTCGTTGAAGGGCCTGCATGTGCTGCGGCCGCGCAGGGTCCATCGTCGCTGTCGCGTCGTGCATGCGTCCTCCCTGGCTGCTCCATCCCTTCGCGGAGCAGCTTTATTTCGTGGTTGATACCTGTGGCGCAGGCGCGTCGGGCACGCAGATACAGCCGCCTCCAGCCTCGTCGCCGACCGCTGTTCAGGTCGGTGCGGGGCTCGGCTGCTGCTTTCCCTCCACCCGCGTTGAGCGCCACGCGAAGGTATGGCAGCCCCCTGACACGATCAAGTCACCGACGCGCAAACCGCACGCTCAATGCGAAGAAATCATTCGGTCACCGACTTGTGAAAATCTGGACAAGCAGATCGGCCGATCAGACCGGCAGCGGACCGTGCTGAGCCTCGAAATCGGCCTTCACGGAGGCGAACGCGCCGAGCGCGCGGTCAAGTGTCGGGCGGTCGTGGGTCGCCATGACGCTCGTGCGCAGAAGCGCGCCGCCGGGCGGCACGGCGGGGTGGATCGCGACGTTCACGAAGACCCCCGCGTCGAACAGCGCGCGCCACAGCAGGACCGCCTTCCAGTCGTCGCCGACGATGACCGGGACGATCGGCGTCATGTGGTCGCCCTCGTGCTCGACGACCTTGAAGCCGCGCTCGCGCAGGCCGTGGTGCAGGTATGCGGCGTTGTCGAGCACGCGTGCGAGCAGCTCGGGGCCCTCCTCGGAGCGCAGGATCCGCAGCGCCGCGAGCGCGGCACCGACGGCCGCCGGGACGCCCGCCGCCGTGAACAGGAAGGCGCGGCTCTGGACGCGCAGGAAGTCGATGACGTCGTGGCTGCCGGCGAGAAAGCCGCCGCAGCTCGCCAGCGACTTGGAGAACGTCCCCATCCGCAGGTCGACGCGGTCCTCGACGCCGAGCAGCTCGGACGCGCCCGCGCCGCGGTCGCCGAGCACGCCGGCGCCGTGCGCCTCGTCGACCATGAGCCGCGCGCCGAAGCGCGCGCACAGCTGCGTGATGTGGCCCAGCGGCGCGACGTCGCCCTCCATCGAGAAGACGCCGTCGACGACGACGAGGATGCCGCCGTCGTCGTTGTCGGCGGCCTTCTTCAGCGCACGCTCGAGCTTGTCCATCCGGTTGTGGCGAAAGGCGCGGAGCTTGGCGCGGCTCAACAGGCAGCCGTCGAGGATCGACGCGTGGTCGCCGGAGTCCGCGACGACCGTGTCGCCCGGCGCCAGCAACGTCCCGAGCGCCGCGAGGTTCGCCTGGTGGCCGGTCGTGAAGACGAGCGCCTCCTCGGTGCCCATCCAGTCGGCGATCTCCTGCTCGAGCTCGAGATGCAGCGCGATCGTGCCGTTGAGCAGCCGCGAGCCGGTCAGGCCGGTGCCGTACTGTTCCAGCGCTGCGCGGGCGCCGCGGATGACGCGCTCGTCGCCGGTCAGGCCGAGGTAGTTGTTCGAGCCGAGCATGATCCGCTCGGCGCCCTCCATCTCGACGACCGGCCCGGCCGGGCCCTCGAGCGTGCGGAAGTACGGCAGCACGTCGGCCTCGCGCGCGGCGCGCAGCTGCTCGGCGCGCTCGTGCCCGCGGACCTTGGCGAAGACGTCGTGTGACAGGGAGGCCATGTAGCGTGCTGTCCGTGAGCATCGACGTGCGGGCCGTCTCGTCGAGCCGTGATCTGCGGGAGTTCATCGAGCTCCCGTTCCGGCTGCACTCTACCTCGCCGCAGTGGGTGCCCCCGCTGCGCCTGGAGCGGCGCATGTTCCACAGCCGCCGCCTGAACGCGTACTTCAAGCACGCCGGCGCGCAGGAGTTCCTCGCGCGCCGCGGCGACCGCGTCGTGGGACGGGTCTCGGCGCAGGTCGACGGCGCCTACGACGCCGAGCACGGCGCCGGCACCGGGATGTTCGGCTTCCTGGAGCTCGAGGACGACCCGGAGGTCGCGCGGGCGCTGATCGAGACCGTGCAGGCTTGGCTCGCCGAGCGCGGCCGGCGGCGCATGATCGGGCCGATGGACTACACGATGAACGACGAGTGCGGCGTGCTGATCGAGGGCCATGAACGCGAGCCGATGATCAAGCAGGCCTGGCATCCGCCGTACTACCAGCGCCTCTGCGAGGCCATCGGGCTGGCGAAGGCGATCGACCTGTGGATGTGGGAGCTCGTGATCGAAGACCGCGAGAAGATCCTGCCGCTCATCTTCGAGCTCGCCGAGCAGTGCGAGGTCAAGCACGGCGTCAGGCTGCGCCACATGCGCCGGCGCGACCTCAAGAAGGAGATCGAGGTGTTCGGCGAGGTCTACAACGCCGCCTGGAAGCGCAACTGGGGCTTCGTGCCCTATTCGGAGTCAGATCTCAGGCACTACGCCGAGGAGCTGCAGCTCGTCTTCGACAAGCACTGGTTCATGCTCGCCGAGAAGGACGGCGAGACGATCGGGATCGCGATCACCGTGCCGGACATCAACCAGGTGCTCAAGAAGATGAACGGGCGCATCCTGCCCTTCGGCTGGTGGCACTTCCTGCGGCGTGGCTCGATCATCGACCGGGTGCGCGTCGGCTTTCTCGGCGTCAAGCCGGAGTACCAGCACACCGGCACGGCGGCGCGCTTCTACGTCGAGCACTTCGACGTCGCGAAGGTGCGGCCGCAGAAGTGGGGCGAGATGGGCTGGATTCTCGAGACGAATCGTGCGATGAATCGTGGGATGGAGGCGATGGGGGGGCGGGTGGTCAAGCGCTTCCGCGTCTACGAGTCGAGGTTCTGAGCTTGCAAGCAGTCGCTGGCGGCATCCGAACGCATCCGCGCTCCGCGCGGTCGGAGCGCACGGCGCGCGGCATCTGGCTGCGCTCGCCGTCGTGGGAC
>DATMJM010000181.1:0-7526 GCA_035553935.1 Solirubrobacteraceae bacterium | reverse complement strand
CTGGAGATCAACCGAATGGTCGACGGGAAGGTCGCCGAGCACTGGTTCCAGCTCGATTCCGTCACGCTCTTCGAGCAGCTCGCCTGCACGTCGTCCCGGGCCAGCAGCCGTGCAAGCAGCCGCGGGCCCGGGACGACGTGCAGGCCGAGCTGCTCGAAGAGCGTGACGGAATCGAGCTGGAACCAGTGCTCGGCGACCTTCCCGTCGACCATTCGGTTGATCTCCAGACCGTAGAAGCGGACGCGTCGGTTGGTCGGCGGGAGACCGCGGAAGGGGCCGGTGTGGGTGCCGGTGAAGAGGATGCGCTGCGCGACCATCCGCTCGTCGGCCGAGGAGTCCAGCACCGCGAGGTGGAGGTCGGGAAAGCCCTCGAGGAAGACGCCGAGGAACTCGATCCACGCGTCGCTGTCGAGCGCGGCGGGCTCGATGCTGTCGGGCGCGTGCGCGATGTAGTCGGCGGTTCGGGCCGCGGCCTCGGCGGCGTCGTCGCGGGCGTTGAACGCGTCGATCCATCGAAGCGCCGCCGCCCTGTTGTCCTCGGATGCGTTGCTCTTGGTGTCGCTGCTCATCGTCGGTCCTTTCAGCCCGGGATGCCGGGAGGGCCGAGGATCTCGAGCCCGTGATCCCCGGCGGCCTGCAAGACCGGTGCCATGTCGGGCGGCACGGCCGGCGCGGGCGGGATCTCCGCCACGGGAGCGGGCGCCCCGAGCGCGCGGATGAAGCCCTCGAACCCGGCCGCCTGCGTGGCCAGCAGGAAGCAGGCCTCGTCGGAGCTGACGATGAACGTGTGCGGCACGTCGCGCGGGCCGAACACGAAGGAGCCTGCCGGAGCGACGACCGTCTGGCCCGCGACCCAGATGGTGAGCTCTCCCTCCAGCACGTAGAACCACTCGTCCTCGTCGTGGTGGACGTGCAGCGGCGAGCCGGTGCCGCGCGGCGCGGACTGCTCGGTCAGCATCATGCGGCCTGCGGTCCCCGCGCCATCGGCCTTGATCGTCGTCAGGCCACCGAAGAACCAGAAGTGCTCTCCCTCGCCGGGACCGAGAGCGATGGGGGCGAGGGCGCCGTTCGGCGCGGTGGTGGCGGTGTCTGCTGCGCTGAGAGAGGTCATGCGCGCAGCCTGATCTGCACGACCGGCGCCGACCACCCCCCGCGTCCGGGGATCTTTCTTGCACGGCGTGGGAGACTGACCCGTATGGGAGGGCAGGTCGCGCGCCTGATCGATGAGATCGACCTCCTCGGCTCACGGGGGTTGCCGCGTGAGGAGTTCTTCGCCGAGCTGTCCCCACGCCTGCGCACCGTCGTCGACAACGACGCCAGCTGCTGGCACACGCTGGACCCCAGCACGCGGCTGCTGACCAGCGACGCGCCCAAGGAGCTCATCGAGCGCGGGGTGTTGACGCTCGATGACGCCCCGGCCGCCGGTGAGCTGATCGTCCGCAGCGAGTACATGGTCGAAGACGTCAACACCTTCGCCGGCCTCGCCGCGCGGCGGGTTCCCGTCGGCATCCTCGACCACGTCACCCGCGGCGATCTCCAGCGCAGCGCGCGCTACCGCGACGTGCTCCTGCCGGCCGACATCCCCCACGAGCTGCGCGGCGCCTTCGTCATCCGCGGGCGCGTCTGGGGCGCTGTGCACATTGCCCGCCGCGCGAGCAGCGGCGCATTCCTGCAGCGCGACGCCGAGGCGCTCGCTGCCCTCAGCGGGGCGATCGCCCGTGGCATCCGCGCGTCGCTGCGCTTCGATGCGGCCCGCCGCATGACGGGCGTGGAGGCGCCGGGGATGGTCGTGCTCGGCCCCCAGGACGAGGTCGAGCTGATCACCCCTCCGGCACGCGAGCTGCTCGCCTCGCTGCATCCCGCGAAGTCGGGCTACACCGACGAGACGATCGCCACGCCGGTGCTCGCGCTCGCGTCGTTCGTCCGCTCTGCGCCAGACGGCGGCCAAGGCGGCGGCAACGTCGTCACCGTGCCCGGCAGCGACGGTTGGGTGACGCTGCACGGCTCGCTGCCCGGACCGCCGCACGACGGCCGCGTCGCGGTCGTCCTCGAGCGGGCGACGGGTACGCGTTCTGCGACGGTTCGCCTCGAGGCGTTCGGCGCGACGGCCCGCGAGCGCGAGGTCGCGACCCTCCTGGCCCGCGGCCTCTCCCGTGCCGAGATGGCCGAGACCCTCGTCGTCTCACCGCACACCGTCGAGGACCACGTCAAGAACCTCTACGAGAAGCTCGGCGTCGCTTCGCGACAGGAACTCGTCGCACGCGTCTTCCTCGACGAGTACCTCCCCGAGGTCGTGCGCCAGACACCGCTGACGTCGCGCGGGCGCTTCGAGACCTGGAACGAACCCGCGGCCTGACTCCGGGTTCGATGCAAAGTGGAGACGGCGGGTTCGACAGGGTGCGAAGCCAGCCATTTCCACCGGATTTGACTGCATCACTGCTCCCCACGTGCTCCCTATCGCATCACACCAGCAGCGGGGGCGGGCAGCGCCCGCAAGTACGCCGAGCGACTCGCAGCCTCAGCTCGCCGCCGGAGGTTGTCCCGTAGCTCGTAGAACTTCGCGGGACGGCGGTCTCTCCGCCGCGTCCTGTCCTGTCGGGAACGTGCGCGGTGATCCGCTCAAGATCGAAGGAGGAACCGCCATGAGGACCGTATCGGTCGCGCAGGCCGCGACCGCGCAGGAAGCCGTGTTGCCCGCGCGCGTGCAGGAAGCGCTCGGCGAGCTCGTCGGGGCTGCGAAAAAACGGTTGCTCGCGCTGAGCGTCGGCGTCGGGCTGGGGGTGCTGGCCGGTTGATGGAACAGGAGGTCGAGGATGTCGTGGGGCCGAAGGGCTAACGACGTCGACTGCACGGCGGTGCGTCATGGTCACGAGGACGGCAGCGTGACGCTCGGCGGCCGGCGCGTGGCGGTCAAGCGGCCGCGGGCGCGCAGCGCCGACGGCAGCGAGGAGGTGCCGCTGGCGACCTCGCGCATTTCGCTGATCGCAACGCGCTGACCGGGTCGTGCTTGAGCGGATGCTCGCCGGCGTGAGCACGCGGCGCTACGCGCGCGCACGCAGGAGCCCGTCGGCAGCGAAATTGAGTGGGCGTCTCGGTCCACGAGCAAGTCGGCCGTCTCGCGGGCGTTCGTCGCGCGCACAGCGAGCGCCTCGGCGAGCTGATGCCCGACGCCGGACGACATCCGCTTGGCGGTGCTGATGCTCGACGGCATCGACTTGAAGGGCCGTTGCAGCGTCGTCGCCTTGGCGTCACGACCGAGGGCGTGAAGATCCCGCTCGGCTTGTGGCAAGGCTCGACGGAGAACAGCGCGGTCGCGACCGCGCTGCTGTCTGACCTCGTCGATCGCGGCCCGGACGTTGGTCAGGGCGTGCTCTGCGTCCTCGATGGCGCCAAGGCGCTGCGCAAGGCCGTTCGTGACGTGCTCGGCACGACCACGCCGGTGCAGCGCTGCATCCGCCACAAAGAGCGAAACGTGCTCGATCACCTTCCCGAGCGCGACCGGCCGGCCGTCAAGCGCCGGCTGCGGGCCGCATGGAAGCTCGACGACCACACCGCCGCGCTCGCCCGGCTGCAGACGCTCGCCGACGAGCTCGCACGATCGCACCCCGGCGCGGCGGCGTCGCTGCGCGAAGGCATGGCCGAGACGCTGACACACTCCTTCACCAACCACGGAGAAGGCCGCTACGCTCCTCACCGCCTGACCAACACACCGAGACCGTCGTCGCGAACTTCCTCGACGATCGGGGCAACCTCCCGCCGCCGCCATCGCCGGCACCTCGTGGCAGTCGTCGAGACGCCGATGCAGGTACGACATGTGGCAGAGTTCGTCCACGGCGTCCTGCTCGGTCATCCTCGACTTGATCTTCGGCTCGTGAGCGGCGGGATTGCGCAGGCTCCCGAACACGCCACAAAGTGAGTTCGCCAGGCCGCTCTGACGCGACCGCTCGGTCTCCGTGGACATGTTGTTCAGGACGAGCAGCGGGTGGCCGCGCTTCCCGAGCTCGAAGACCACATCGATCGGGGGCACGCCGTCCTCGGTGCGGCCGGTGCGGCGGCGGATCTCGTCGGCGAGGCTCTTCGATGCCTCGAGAACGGCGTGGAAGTAGTTGTCGTCGTCGATCTCAGCCACGCAGTACTCCAGAAGTCGCGGGTGAGCTCCTCGGTCGACGAGCTGGCTCCTCAGTCGCATCGCGCGACGGCGCGCCTCGCTAAGTGTCTTAGCCTGGGTCTTGGGTGCAGCTTGCCGTCATCGACGTAGTAGCCGGCGAAGCCGAGCGGGACGTTGACCTCCGCACGGAGCGCGTCGCGTTCACCGGGCGAGTCGTGGAAGCGAACTGGGGCCGGGGCCTTGGCCACGAACGCCGGGACGGCATTGCCGCACGACGTAGTTGAGCTTGCCTCACGGCGATGTAGCGTCTACACTGGAGCACATGACGCTACATCAGCATTCGCTCAAGCGTGAGGTCGGCGTCCGCGAACTGCACGATCAGCTCAGCCGCTACGTCCGCCACGCTGCCGATGGTGGAGAGGTGATCGTGACGATGCGCGGACGCGCCGTGGCCCGTCTGGTACCGGTGTCCACGGATGACCCGCTGGCCGACCTGCGCGAGCGCGGGCTCGTGCAGGATCCCCAACGCGAGTGGCAGCCTCGATCGCGGCGTCCTCGGCCGGCCGCGCCGGTCAGCGATCTCGCCGTTGAACAACGCCGCTGATCGTCTACCTGGACACCTCGGCGCTGATCAAGACGCTGCTCGAGGAAGAAGGCTCACCACTCGCCGACGAGATATGGGCTCGCTCCTCGCAGCGCGTCGCCAGCCGCCTCGTCTACCCCGCGGCACGCGCGGCGCTTGCCGCAGCGCACCGCGGTTCGCGCATCGACCAGACATCGCTGCGCACCGCCGTCGAGGACCTCGAGGCTGCATGCCGCGCGATGCTGCTGATCGGTGTCGACTGGGCGCTGGCCCGGCACGCCGGCCAACTCGCCGAGCAGCACGGCCTGCGCGGCTATGACGCCATGCATCTCGCAACCGCGCTAGCTACCGACGCACCCGACCTCACGCTGGTCACATGGGACCGCGACCTCGCGTACGCCGCCCTCCAGCTCGGCATCACGATCATCCCCAGCGTCGGCTAGGAGTGCAGGACACCAGCACCCGGAAGGGCCGCCGCATGCACGCCCGATAACCCTTATGACATCTTCGCTGCAAGCAGAGGCTTTTGGCGCGGCGACACCGCACGCTGACGTACACGACCTGCTCGCCGCGCCCCCTCGCCCCGCCGAGCGGCCAGTGCCATTAGACCGTCGTTCTACAACTGCGTGATCGCCGCAACGACGCGGTCAGCACCCTGACCGCATGCCCTCAGCGCCGAGAGCCGCCACGCCCGAGATGCTGCGCCCTGAACGAGCTGCTCGATCGCGGCGGCCGAGCTGCCCTCCATCGGCGCCGCGTTGGCGGCTGCGCAAACCTGCGGTCAGCAGTCCGCTTCAGCGAGACGCGGCCCTGCGCGTTCAAGCTCGAACCACACGTGCGTCGTGCCCTCGTGCACGCCCCAGCGGCTGGCGACGTCGTCGACGATCCCGAGGCCCCAGCCACCGATCTGCCGGAAGTCCCCACGCCGCAGAGCACGCTCAAACCCCGAGCCCTCATCGATCAGCTCGACCAGCAGACGGTCCTGGTCAAGCCGCGCGCGCAGCGTGATCTGCCCGTCGCCGTGCACGAGCGCGTTGGTCGCCAGCTCGCTGACGAGCAACTCAGCATCGACGAGCACCTCTTCGTCCACACGATCGCCACACCAGCGTCGCAGCGCACCCCGAGCAACACGTCCCGCAGTCTGCGCCCGTGGCAGCTCAACCTCAAGATTGGTGCTCTCCGCCACCCGCAGCACGTCCCCCCGCTTATGTGTCCGGCGCACATACCCAATGCCGTTAGCGGCCAAACTCCACGAAGAACACGTCTCGACCGCCCCGCGATCGCCGGATCCCGCTGCTGGCCACGGCGACAGCATCGCGGCCGCCCGGGGGGCCGTCTCTTGCGGAAGATCGGCCATCAGACCCCGCCGCAGTTGTTTGCCCGGCCTCGCCATCCAGATCCCCGTCTCCCCCATACGCACTCCTTGCTTGAACCGCCCGAGACGTCCCGAGAACCCACACGCACCGCAGTCGGAATCCAAGCGCTGTCGGCTGTCAACGCCGCGTGCATGTCCTGGAACGCGCATTCCGTGAATCGGTACGCAACGGTTGAGCGAGGAGGAGCGAGTGGCGGCGTGGAGCAGTGGGCGGAGACGAACGCGCACGCGGCGCTGGAGACGATCCGCCACGAGGGCGTGATCGCCTACTCCGTCGCGCCCGAAGCAAAGGTCCCGATGATCGCCACCGCCGACATCGCCGCGATCGCCGCCGATGTGCTGCGCGAGCGAAACTGGAACGGCGCCGTCGTCCGCGAGCTCCTCGGCCCGCGCGACCTCACCTACACCGAAGTCACCGCGGTTGATCGGCGAGGCGACCGGCCAGCCGGACCTGCAGTACGTCCAGCTGCCCGAAGCAGAGCTGGTGGCGATCCTCACCGAGACCGCCCGGTTCGCGCCCGACTTCGCCGCCCTGTTCGTCGAGTTCAACCAGGCCCTGAGCGAAGGGCGGCTGCACTCGCTCGAGGGTCGCACCGAGACCAACACCACCGCGACCGAGTTCGAGCAGTTCGCCGCTGAGCTGGCACACGCCTACGCGGCGACCGTATGACGCTATGACCAGCGGGAGACCGTCCCGGCGCCGCCCACCCGCCAGGCGGCGACTATCCGGCTCGGCGAGGTCATGGTGATGAGACGGCCGTCGCTACCCGCGGACGGCGTTGGCAGGCGGTCCATCAGCAGGACGGTGCTTGTCCAGTGGGAGCGCGAATCGCGCAGCGGCGGCGATGTCGTGCTCGGCATCTTCATCGACGACCAAGCCGTGAGCCGGGCTGGGTTCCGCGGAGACCGGTTTAGTTGGTTCCCACTCTTGATCGAGAGGGAGAGAGATGGACCGTACTGCTCGAGCTCAGAGTCTCGAACTCGGCAAGCGGGATGTCGCCGAGCTCGCCGTGTAGGCGCGTGTGGTTGAACCAGCCGAGGTACTCGACGACGGCGATCTCGGCCTCGAAGCGCGACGCGAAGACGCGGCCTTTGACGAGCTCGCGCTTGAGCGTCGCGACGAAGCTTTCGGCCATCGCGTTGTCATACGCGTCGCCGACAGATCCGACCGACGGCGCGATCCCGAGATCCTCAAGGCGCTGGGTGTAGCGCATGCTCGTGTATTGGGCGGATTCATGCCCGCGCGCACCGAATAATGCCGCTCGGTGCGCATCGAAATATGTAGGTCAGCCGTGACGGCTGGCTGATACGCGCACGCTGGGTGAGGAGCCCCGGAGGGGCGACGAGCCCGGCGTGCGCGTGCGCGGCCGCCGGGGACCCCCGGGCGATGTGTTCTGTCCTGCGTGGTCTTGACGCTCGACGGCTCTTTGCCGTCGACGTGGAGGACCTGC
The DNA here is from genome assembly GCA_035553935.1 of Solirubrobacteraceae bacterium. Taxonomy (GTDB): domain Bacteria; phylum Actinomycetota; class Thermoleophilia; order Solirubrobacterales; family Solirubrobacteraceae; genus CADCVQ01. The sequence continues at coordinate 9 of DATMJM010000181.1, read as the reverse complement.
GGGTGATCA
>DATMJM010000180.1:0-3818 GCA_035553935.1 Solirubrobacteraceae bacterium | reverse complement strand
CGACGAGGGCCTGGGAACGAAGCTGCGCGGCGTCGATCCGCGCGACGACCTCGATGTGCGGCTCGAGCGGCGTGCCGCGCAGCTTCGTTCCCAGGCCCTCGTCGACCTGGAAGATCCCGGCGGAGTTGGACATCGCGATCTCGACGCGGACGGCCTTGTCCTCGCCGGCGCCGATCCGCACCTCCTCGATCGCGTACGCCGACAGCGAGTGGATGTTCGTGTGCCCCGCCTCGAAGGGGACGCGCGAGCGGCCGCGAGCCATGTCGAGGGCGTCGGCGACGCGCACGATCGCGCCTTCGATCGTGAACGGCGCACCCTTCGAGCGGTGCGAGATGATCGCGTGCATCGTCTCGGCGACGACGATCGAGCGCGTCGGCTCCTCGTAGACGTCCTGCAGCAGCGCACCGAGCTTGTCGGCCGTCAGAAACAGCGAGTAGGCCTCGTGATCGGCGCGGTGGATCGACATGCCGACGCAGTGCAGCAGCGCCGCGCTCGCGATCACGACCTCGGCGTCGCGCACCTCGAGGCCGTGGTCGGTCGCGATGCTCGGCGTCACGCCGCGGGCGAACAGCAGCCGCGACAGGCGCAGCGCGATGTTCAGCACGATCTGGATGTGGACCCAGGAGTGGTCTGACATGTGCAGGCGCTCCGCGTTGACGCCGGCGGCATGCCACCAGGCCTTGACCTGCAGGTCGGCGTCGACGGCGTCCAGCAGCGCCTGCAGGCGTCTGTTGCCGCGCGCGGGCGCATGGACCCGCGCGTCCTGCGGCGCCGTCACCCGTCCACCGGCGAGCCCTCGCTGGCCCGCGCGGCGTGCAGGAGCATGAGCTCGCGCTGCACCGAGCGCGGCTTCTTGCCCGGCTCGCGCCTGTTCCACGAGCCGTCGGAGCGCAGCTCCCACGCCCACACGTCGGTCGCCAGCGAGCGTTCGAGCGTGTCGAGCAGGTCGGCCTTCGCGACGGGGTCCTCGACGGGCGTGACGAGCTCCACGCGGGTGTCGAGGTTGCGCGGCATGAGATCCGCGGAGCCGATGAGCACGTGCGTGTCGTCGCCGCGCTCGAAGCTGTAGATGCGCGAATGCTCGAGGAAGCGGCCGAGCACGCTCGTGACGGTGATGTTCTCCGAGATGCCCTCCGCCCCGGGGCGCAGGCAGCAGATGCCGCGCACGTTGAGCGCAACGGGGACGCCGGCCTGCGAGGCGCGGTACAGCGCGCGGATGCAGCGCCGGTCGACGAGCGAGTTCATCTTCATCCGGATCCGCGCGCGCTCGCCGTTGCGGTGGGCGGCGATCGTGCGGTCGACCTCGGCCAGGATCCCCTCGCGCATCGCGTGCGGCGCCATGAGGACCTTTCGGTAGTCCAGCGGGCGCGCCATCCCGGTGAGGTAGTTGAACATGTCGGCGACGTCGTTGCCGAGGTCCTCGTCGCAGGTGAACAGGCCGAAGTCGGTGTACATGCGGGCGGTCTTGGGGTGGTAGTTGCCGGTCCCGATGTGGACGTAGTGGCGCACGCCCTTGCCCTCGCGGCGCACGACGAGGATGCACTTGGCGTGCGTCTTCAGGCCGGGATAGCCGTAGACGACGTGCACCCCCGCCTGCTCGAGCGCGCGTGCCCAGCCGATGTTCGCGCGCTCGTCGAAGCGCGCCTTGAGCTCCACCATGCAGACGGCCTGCTTGCCGCGTTCGGTGGCGCGGATCAGCGCCGGGACGAGCGGCGAGTCGTCGGACGTGCGGTACACCGTCTGCTTGATCGCGAGCACGTCGGGATCGCTGACGGCCTGCTCGACGAACCGCTCGACGGAGGTGGCGAAGGAGTCGTACGGATGGTGGACGAGCAGGTCGCCGCGCCGCATCTGCGCCATGACGTTGACGTGCTCTGTGTCCTTGCCCTGCAGCCGCGGCTGGGTCACCGGCGTCCACGGCGGGTCGCGCAGCTCGGCGAAGCCCTTCAGGCCGTAGATCTGCCACAGGTCGCCGAGGCCGAGGATGCCGTCGACGTCGTAGACCTGGCGCTCCTCGAGGTCGAGCGCGTCGCGCAGCAGCTCGCGCACGCCGGGCTCGATGTTGACGTCGACCTCCAGGCGAACGGCCTCGCCGAAGCGCCTGCGGCGCAGCTCCGCCTCGACCGCCTGCAGGAGGTCGTCGGCCTCGTCGGAAACCTCGAAGTCGGCGTCGCGCGTGACACGGAAGAAGCCGTGGCTGACGATCTCCATCCCCGGAAAGAGGGCTTCGAGATGTGCGGCGATGACCTCGCCGAGCGGGACGAAGCAGTTCGATTCGTCGTCGAGCTCGACGAAGCGCTCGAGCATCTCCGTGGGCACCTTGACGCGCGCGAACGTCTGCTCGTCGGTTGTCGGATCGCGCACGAGCGCGCCGAGCGACAGCGACAGGCTGGAGATGTACGGGAACGGGCGCCCCTGTCCGACGGCGAGCGGCGTCAGGACCGGGAAGATCTGGCGGCGGAACCGCTTGGCGAGCGCCTTGCGCTGGCTCTTGCTGAGGTCGCCGAGGCCGAGGATCTTGATGCCGTGCTCGGCGAGCGCCGGGTAGAGGTCGTTGATGACGGCGTCCTCGACGCGCTGCTGCTGGGCGAGCACGCCCGTGCGAATGGCGTCGATCGTCTCCGACGGAGTGAGCCCGTCGGGCCCTGGGTCGCTCAGGCCGGCGTCGATCTGGTCGTGCACGCCGGCGACCCGGATCTGGAAGAACTCGTCGAGGTTCGAGCTCCAGATCGCGGCCAGCTTGACGCGCTCGAGCAGCGGCATCGAGTCGTCCTCGACGAGCTGCAGCACGCGGTCGTTGAAGTCCAGCCACGACAGCTCGCGGTTGGCGTAGAGCTCGGGCGAATCGAGCGCTTGGTCCTGATGGGGGCCGGTGACGGTCATGGCGTGATCTCCCATTCCTCTGCCTCCATGGTGCCCCACCTGTCCAGGAACTCCGCGAACAGCCGCTCGCGGCGCGCCCCCACCGCAGCCAGCAGCTCGGGCTCGCCCTCCGCCAGCTCGATCAGCACGTCGCAGTCGTGCACCTCGCCGATGGCGTCCTGGAGCACGCGGGCGCGCTTGGCCCGCGAACGCGCGGCGGCGCCGAAGCACGGCTCGGCCAGTTCGAACACGTAGCGCAGGCGCTTGGCCGCGATCCGCATGTCGTGCAGCGCCACGGTCTCCGCCGGGTCCAGCGCGCGCGGGGCGAAGGACCGCAGCTCCTTCGCGCGCACCTTCACGATCCGCTGCATCGCGGACGCGAACTCCGCCTCCGGGTCCAGGCCCTTCACGCGCTTGGCCTTCATGCCCGCGCACCCTCCGCGAGCCGGCTCAGGCGCCTGCGCAGCCGGGGCAGTCCCCTCAGGGCGGACTCCAGCTCGGAGTTGGCGGCCGCCTGCCGGGCCTCCAGCCGCCGCTCTATGTGCGACAGGTCGGTGCCCGGCAGCTCGCGGGCGTAGCTCGCCAGCGCCTGCAGCTGCACATCCGGGTCGCGGCGCGCCCCCAGCGCGTCCGCCAGGGCCTTCACGTCCTTCAGCGCCTTCGCGTGCCGCTTGGGCGGGAAGCACGATGCGAACACCTCCATCGCCGCGCGCAGCCGGCGGGTGGCCACCCGCATGTCGTGCACGCGCTCCACGTCGCCGACGTCCAGCACGCCGTCCGCGAACGAGAACAGCTCGTCCGCGCGCACCTCCACCGCGCGTGCGGCCGCCTCCCGGAAGGGCGTCCCGCAGCCGATGCCCGGGATGTCGCGCGCCTTAGCCATCGCTCGCGATCAGTTCGAGCACGATGCCCTCGCGCAGTCCGCCCTTGCCGATCGACAGCGGCATGTGCAGGCG
>DATMJM010000179.1:0-8988 GCA_035553935.1 Solirubrobacteraceae bacterium | reverse complement strand
ACACGATCCCGGTGTACTCGAACGACGGCCTGAGCCGGGACTACGACCCGTCGCCGGGCGCGCACTATCCGGAGGCCGCGTACGGCTTCCAGCGGTTCCAGGCGAACGTCGGCGGCATGGTCGACGCCGTCGGGCTGGACCGCCTGAACCCGCAGCTGCAGGAGACGCTCGTCGACACGAGCGCCGGCCTGCCGCGGGGCAAGGCCAACGGCAAGCCGCGCGCCGGCATGAACGGCCGTCCCGCGGCGGACGACGCCCGTAACCGCTCGGGCCGTCCGCACCTGAAGTAGGACGCGACGCCAACGGGTCCGCCGTCCCCGGCGGGCCCGCCGCCTGCTCGAAGGGCCCGCCTCGGCGGGCCCTTCCTCGTTGTCAGCGGCGTACGACCCGCACGTCACGCCGACCAGCGAGGCGCTGACGATGGGAGAGCCAAGGGACGACTCCAGGCGACCGCTGTGATGATCGCCCGATGGAGACGAGTCTTCGCCGTCGCCGCGTAGGTGCCGAGGCGTCCTGGCTCGATCGCGATCGTCGGCGAGCACGGGCGGGTGCCGGTCGCGTGCTGCTTTGCGACACGTCTTGTGCTCGCGGACGGCAGCGTCTCGGCGACGGGACATCAGCGGTTTCGCAATTGCGCCGGAGCATCGGGGCGAGGGCTACGGCGACACCACGCTCGCCTTTTCGAGCGGCTGCTTGCGACCGTCGGCTACGAATTCGCGCAGCTACACGTCCTCGAGGCCAACTCTCGCGCGCGGCGTCTGTACGAGCGGCGTGACTGGCGCTCGTCGGCGCCGGTCATCCACACTCCGACGGTGACCAGGCGGTGTACGAGAAGCGGCTACAGCCAGGCGCTCGCTCGGCCGGCGCGTGAAAGCCTTCCTGCGCGCCCGGTGGCGGCTGCCTTCTCGTTGTCGCCCAACGCGGCACGGTTGCCGCGGCCTCAGACGCCGGCGGCCTGCCGTAGATCGGTCATCGTGAACAGCGACTGCAGCTGAAGGCCGTGGGCCGCCAGCGTTGCCGATCCGCCGGATTCGCGGTCGATGACACACAGCACGGCGACGACGTCAGCGCCGCACCGACGAAGCTCAGTGGACGCCTTCATCACTGCGCCCCCAGAGCTCACGACGTCCTCGACGACCGCGACCCTGCGACCGGCAACGTCCCCGCCCTCGGCCAGGCGGCATGTCCCGTACGTCTTGGCCTGCTCGCGCACGAACAGCGTCGGCAAGCCGGTGATCTGAGAGATGAGCGTCGCCAACGGCACACCACCCAACACCAGGCCGGCGACAGCATCGACGCGGTCGGGCAGCAAGGCGGTCATCGCCTCGCAGATCTCGCGCAGCAGCGGCGGGTCGCCCTCGAACAGGTACTTGTCGAAGTACTCGTCGCTGGTGCGCCCCGAGCGCAGCCGAAAACCGCCCATCAGGTGGGCGCGCGCGTAGATACGAGCCGCAAGCGGCTCGGACGTCGACGATTGCGTGCTCATCCCACCCGAGCCTACGTCGGCCGGCGGCCGGACCCGCCGCTTCCCTCGCTCTTTGAACGGCTGCCTGGTCGTCGAGTCCTCCGGTCGTGCATGCAGGGGCGTCAGGCGGCCAGAGAGCGGCGGGAGCTTGCCGAGGCAGGGTTGGTGGCGCCTGGCGCGGGCGCCTCGAAGGGCTCGTCGCGCGAGCTGCTCGGGAGCGGCGATCTGCTGCAGCGTTGCGGACGCGTGACGCCCCGGGGACGCCTGCTGCCGCTCCCGCTCAAGCACGCGCTCCTCGCAGACTCGTCTGCGCTGCGCGGCGAACGTCGCCGCAGGGTAGTGCAGCGACGGAGTGGACGACGCCGGAGTGACACCAGCAGCCGACGCGCTCGTCATCGGCGCCGGGCCGAACGGGCTGGTCGCCGCGAACATCCTCGCCGACGCCGGCTGGCGCGTGATCGTGCTGGAGGCCGAGGACGAGCCGGGCGGAGCGGTCCGTTCGGCCGAGACGTGCGAACCCGGCTTCGTCCATGACCGGTTTTCGTCCTTCTATCCGTTTACGGCGATCTCCGCGCCGTTGCAGCGCTTCGACCTGGGCTCCTACGGCTTGCGCTGGAGGCGCGCTCCGGCGCCGCTCGCGCATGTACGCCCGGACGGCACCGCCGCGCTCCTGACACAGGATCTGGAGGAGACCGTCCAGCGCCTGGACGCCGAGGCTCGCGGCGACGGCGACGCCTGGCGCGTCCTCATGGACCGCTGGCGGCGGCTGGAGCCCGGCATCGCGCGCGCGTTCTTCACGCCGTTTCCACCGCTGCTGGGAGCGGCGCAGGTGGCGCTGGCGACCGATCCGCGAGACCTGGTGCGGCTCGCGCGGTTCATGGCGCTGCCGGCGCGCCGCCTCACCGACGAGCAGTTCGCCGGCCGCGACGGCCCCGACCTGTTGTGCGGGTTGGCGCTGCACGCGAACCTCGCCCCCGAAGTCGTCGGCAGCGGCGCGTTCGGCTGGATCATGTGCGGCCTCGCGCAGGTCCACGGGCTTCCCGTTCCAGAGGGCGGCGCATCGATGCTCAGCAGGGCGCTGGTGCGCCGGCTCGAGGATCGCGGCGGTCGCGTCATCTGCGCGACGCCCGCCGAGCGGGTGCTGATCTCCGGCGGGCGCGCACGCGGCGTGCGCAGCGCCGACGGGCGCGAGTGGACCGCGGCGCGCGCCGTCCTGGCCGACGTCGAGGCGCGCGCGTTGTATCTCGGCCTGATCGGTCGCGAGCACCTCTCGCGCCGCGTGGCCGCCGACCTCGCGCGCTTCCAGCGCGACGCCTCGACGGTGAAGGTGGACTGGACGCTGGACGCGCCGATCCCGTGGAGCGCGACGGAGACGAGTCGAGCCGGCACCGTTCACCTGGCTGCCGGCGTCGACGAGCTCTCGCGCACGATGAACGAGCTGGCGCGCGCGCTCGTCCCGCGCGACCCCTTCCTCGTCATGGGCCAGTACGCGGTGACCGATCCGACGCGGCAGCCGGCGGGCCGCGAGACCGCATGGGCGTACACCCATGTGCCGCAGCAGCCGCGCGGCGACGCCGGCGGCGACCTCACCGGCCGCTGGACATCCGGAGAGCTCGAGGCGTTCGTCGCTCGCATCGAAGCACGCGTCGAGGCGTGCGCACCCGGCTTCACGAAGAGCATCCGCCGGCGCCAGGTCGCCGGCCCGCAGGATCTGCAGGCCGCCGATCGCAGCCTGGTCGGCGGCGACATCAACGGCGGCACCGCCGAGCTGCACCAGCTCGGCGTGTTCCGGCCGATCCCGGCGCAGCTCGGCCGCCCCGCGACGCCCGTGCGCGACCTGTATCTGGCGTCGGCGTCCGCGCACCCGTCGGGTGGCGTGCACGGCGCTCCGGGCGCGATCGCCGCGCGGGCCGCGCTGCTGCGCACGACCCCGCTCGCCGCAGCGCCCGGGCTCAGCGGCCGTCGCCGTGGGAGACGCCGCACGAGGTAAGGCCGAGGCCCGAACCTCGTCGTGGCCGGCTTGTCGGAAGCCTGACGGCGCCGGAGGAGCAGCGTTTCGGTGCCCGCCGGGGCGGGGTAGCGCGCGGCACGTGACCGATCACGGGGCGCGGGCGGTTCCCTCTGGCGTCATGCGAGCGCGACGTCCCGAGCAACCCGGTCGCTGCACGACGGCCGCGAGGCCACCGGTGTGAACGGCACCGTCGACACGGCCCGCGACTACCAGGACCTCTTCGACCTCTACTGGCCGCTCGCCGTGGGCGTCCTCGTGATCATCTGGCTCGCGCTGCTCGTGCTGGCGGTGCGCTTCCGGCGCCGCGACGGCGACGACGAGTGGCCCGAGCAGACGAGCGAGCGGCCTCGGCTCGAGGCGTCCTACGTCGCGCTGCTGGCGGTGATCGCCGCCGTCCTCGTCTTCTTCACCTTCTCGACGATGGGGCGCCTCACGGCCGACCTGCCGGCGGAGTCCGCGAGCACCGGCGGCCGGAGCGACGCCGACCCGGCGAAGACGCCGACGCCGGACGTGACGATCGACGTGGTCGGCGCGCGCTGGAACTGGCGCTTCCGCTACCGCGAGCTCGGCGTCGAGCAGGCCGGCGACGGGCGCTCGATCCCGACGCTCGTCGTTCCCGTCGGCGACGTCCGCTTCAGGGCGACGTCGGTCGACGTGATCCACTCGTTCTTCGTTCCCTACCTGCGCTTCAAGCGCGACGCCTTCCCCAAGCGCTGGACGAACTTCACGCTCGGCTTCCGCGAGCCCGGCTTCCATCGCGCGGAGGGACGCTGCGCGGAGTTCTGCGGCCTGCGCCACGCGTACATGCAGTTCAACGTGCGCGTGCTGGAGCCGGAAGCCTTCCGGCGCTGGGCTGCGGCGCGCCGGGACGGCGCGCCGCAGGAGCTGACGCCCGCGCTCGATCGCGACGGACGCAGGCGATGACGACCGTCGTGCGCCCGCCGCCGTCGCGGCCCAGCGTCATGGGGCGGCTGACGAGCACCGACCACAAGCATGTGGGGCTGCTCACCGGCGCGACGGCGCTCGCGTTCTTCGCGATCGGCGGGCTCATCGCCATGGTCATGCGCACCGAGCTCGCCCAGCCGGGGCTGCAGGTCGTGTCGGACGAGACCTACAACCAGCTCTTCACGATCCACGGCTCGACGATGTTCTACCTGTTCGCGTCGCCGATGGCGATGGCGTTCGCGCTGTACCTCGTCCCGCTGCAGATCGGCGCCAGCCAGATCGTCTGGCCGCGGCTGGCGCTGCTCGGGCTGTGGCTGCTGCTGGGCGCCGGCGTGCTCATGTACACCGGCTTCCTGCTGCCGGGCGGCGCCGGCAAGGCGGGCTGGTTCGCCTTCGACCCACTGTCCGACGATGTCGGCACCCCCGGCACGGGCCAGGACCTGTGGACGGTGTCCGTGATCCTCGCGGGGCTGGCCGGAATCCTGCAGGCGGCCTGCGTGCTGGCGACGATCGTCCGCCGCAGGGCGCCGCGGATGACGATGCTGAGGATGCCGGTGTTCAGCTGGAGCGCGCTCGTCTCGGTCCTCATGGTGATCACGGCCTATCCGGCGCTGGTGTTGGCGATGACGCTGCTGTACATCGACCGCACGACCTCGGCCGCCGTCTACGACGGCGCGATGGGGCCGATCGTCTACCAGCACCTGTTCTGGTTCTTCGGCCACCCGGTCGTGTACATCGTCTTCTTCCCGTTCCTCGGCGCGGTCGCCGAGGCGATCGCGACGAACAGCGGCAAGCGCTTCTTCGGCTACCCGTTCATGGTGGCGTCGCTGCTGATCTTCGCGGCGCTGTCGATGGCGGTCTGGGGCCACCACATGTTCACGACGAGCGCGATCGAGAACCGCTACTTCGCGCTGACGACCACCGCCATCCTCGTCGTGGCGGGGATCGAGTACTTCGACTGCATGGGCACGATGTGGCGGGCGAAGATCCGGATGCGCACGTCGATGCTCTTCGCGATCGGCTTCCTGGCGCTGTTTCTGATCGGCGGGCTGACCGGGATCTTCGTCGCCTCGCCGCCGCTGGACTACCACGTGCACGACACGTACTTCATCGTCGGGCACTTCCACTACACGCTGTTCGGCGGAACCGTCTTCGGCATGTTCGCCGGCATCTACCACTGGTTTCCGAAGGTCACCGGCCGCCTGCTCGACGAGCGCCTCGGCAGGGCGCACTTCTGGCTGTTGGTGCCGGGCGCGCTGCTGACGTTCATCCCGATGTTCCTCCTCGGCCACGACGGGATGACGCGGCGGATCGCCAACTACGGCGCCGATCGCGGCTGGCAGGGGCTCAACACGATGTCGACGATCGGCTCCTACGTGATCGCCGCCTCGCTGCTGATCTTCCTCGTCAACCTCGTGCGGTCGCTGCGCGGCGGACCCCGCGCCGGCGACGATCCGTGGGAGGGGCAGACGCTCGAGTGGGCGACGACGTCTCCGCCGCCGCCGCACAACTTCGACGAGCTGCCACCGGTGCGCTCCTATGCGCCGCTGATGGACCTGCGCGAGGAGCGCTCGTCGTGAAGCGGATCGTCGCACGTGGCTCGGGTGCGGTCCTGGTGTGGGGCGTGAACCTGACGATCCTGTGGATCGTGGCGTGGGCGGTCTTCGACGTGGACGCGACGACCGTCGTGCTCGGCGCCTGGATGGCGGGCTCGGTCGTCGTCTGGGCGGCGGTCACTTGGTGGCGCGAGCGCCGGGCGGGAACGCCGGCGGACGAGCAGCCGCTCGCGGTCGTCGACGGATCGCACGCGACGGCGCTGCTGGGCGTCGCCATCGTCGCGGCGCTGCTGGCGACGCAGTTCGGGCCCTGGCTGGCGTACGTGTCGGCGGGCCTCGCGCTCGTGGCGGCGGGCGGGCTCGTCCGCGAGCGCCGGGCCGCGCGCGCGTCGGTCGAGCAGGTCCGCGCCGCCTGCGGGGAGGAGCGGGCGACGTGACAGCCGCGCACGTCCACCTCGAGGTCGTCGCGTGGCTCGCGGCCGCGGCCATCCTCTACGCCGCCGGCGTTCGCCGCGCCCGTCGCCGGCGACCGGGCGCCTGGCCGCTGCGGCGCAGCGCGGCCTTCGCCGCCGGGCTCGTCGCGGCGTTCGTCGCGGTCGCGGCACCGCTCGCCTCGCGCGCCGAGACGCTGTTGTCGGCGCACATGCTGCAGCACCTCCTGCTGACGCTCGTCGCCGCGCCGCTCGTCGTCATCGGCTCGCCGGTGTCGCTGGCGCTGCAGGCCACGCGCGACCGGGCGCGCGAGCGGCTCGCGCGGGTCGTCCGCAGCCGCGCGGTCCGGCTCCTCACGCATCCGCTCGTCGCCTGGACGGCATTCGCGGCGACGACCGTCGCGACGCACCTCACCGGCTTCTACGAGCTCGCGCTCCGCTCGGGCGCCATGCACGCGGTCGAGCATGCGCTCTACGTCGCGACCGCCCTGCTGTTCTGGCTGCCCGTGCTGGGCACGAACCCGGTCCGCCGGCTGCACGGCTGGCTCGGCCGGACGCTGTACCTGCTGCTCGCGATGGTGCCGATGAGCGCCGTCTCCGCCGCGCTCGTCTACGCCGCGCAGCCGCGCTACCCGTCGTACGCGGCCGCCGCACGGGAGCTCGGGATCTCGGCGCTGCACGATCAGCAGGTCGCGGGCGCGTACATGTGGGTCTTCGGCTCGCTGCTCATGGTGAGCGCGACGTTCGCGGTCGGCTGGCAGGCGCTGATCCGCGAGGAGCGCCGCCAGCGGGCGCTCGATGCGCTGGAGGCGGGCACATGACCGCCTCGCGCCGGCTGCTGCGCCGGCTGCGCGCGCCGGCGGCCATCGGGTGCGCGGCGCTGGCGCTGGCGAGCGTCGCCGCGCCCGCGCCCGCGCCCGCGCCGCTGGCGGACGTCTCGCACGCGCAGGCCGAGCGCGGGGCGCTGCTGATGCCCGGCACCGACCGCGCGCCGCTGCTGGACGAGGGCCGGCGGCTGTTCACCGACACGTGCTCGTCGTGCCACGGCGGCGACGCGCGCGGGATCGCCGGGCGCGCGCCGTCGCTGCGCGGCGTCGGCGAGCTCGCCGCCGACTTCTACCTGCGGACGAACCGGATGCCGCTCGACGACCCCGAAGACCAGCCCGAACGCCACCCCTCCAGCGTGCTCAGCACGCAGCAGAAGCGCGCGGTCGTGGCGTACGTCGGCAGCTTCGGCGGCCCGCCGATTCCCGACGTGCGGCCGCAGCGCGGCAGCCTGCCACGCGGGCAGCGCCTCTTCACGGAGCGCTGCGCGGGATGCCATCAGGTCGTCGCGCGCGGCGGCCAGGTGCCGCGGGCGAAGGTCCCCGACCTCGAGCAGTCGGCGCCGATCGACATCGCCGAGGCGGTCGACATCGGGCCGTACGTCATGCCCCGCTTTCGCGGCCTGAGCGACCACGAGGTCGACTCGCTGGCGCGCTATGTCGCATATGCGAAGGATCCCGAGGATCGCGGCGGCTGGGGGATCGGCCACATCGGACCGATCCCCGAGGGGATGGTCACCTGGCTGCTGGCCGCGTTCGCCCTGCTGCTGACGATCCGCATCATCGGCGAGAGGACGACGCGATGAATGACAGGCCCAAGCGGCTGCGCGACCTCCTGCTGGCGCGCACGGTCCTGCGGCTCCTGCGTCGGCTCCCCGAGACGCATCCGGCCGGTGAGCCGGGCGTCCCGCCGCCGAACATCGAGCGCGAGATCCCCGGCAGCGCGCGTGCCGAGCGCGTGGCGCTGGCGGCGCTGGGGCTGGCGACGCTCGCCGCGGTCGCGTTCGTCGTCCTCTACGTCAGCTTCCCCGACACGCAGCTGCTCGGCCTCGCCCTCGGGTCGGCGCTGCTTTCGCTGGCGGTCGCGCTCGTCGTCCTGGGCAAGAAGGTCGTCCCGCAGGAGACGACGGTCGAGGAACGCGAGCAGTTCGGCGATCGCGAGCGCCAGGAGGAGGTCCGCGCGATCGTGCGCCGCGAGACGCCGTCGCCGCCGGGATGACGCTCGGCGCTGCCGCGCTCGTGCCGGCGGCGTCGCTCGGCCCGCGCGTCGGCGACCGGCTGCGCCAGTCGCCGTGGCGCAGGGGACGACGCGTCGTCGACGCCGACGGGGCGCCGCTGACGGTTGCCGACATCGAGATCGGCGGCTTTCGCACGGGCTTTCCGGAGGGCGCGACGCGCGACGAGCTGGGGTCGCCGGTCATCATCGTGCGGCTGGAGGAGGCGGAGATCGAGCTGCCCGCCGAGCAGCGCGCCGGGATTCCGTCGGGGATCATCGCGTTCTCGAAGATCTGCCCGCACGCCGGCTGCGCGGTCTCGATGTACCGCCATCCGCTGCACGAGCCGACCGCCGCCAAACCGGCGCTCGTCTGCCCCTGTCACTACTCGACGTTCGACGTCCGCCGCGGGGGCGAGCTGATCTTCGGCCCGGCCGGCCGCGACCTGCCGCGGCTGCCGCTGACCGTCAGCGACGCCGGCGAGCTCGTCGCCGACGGCGGCTATGCCGGCACCTACGGCCCCTCCTGGAGCGGCGTGCGGC
>DATMJM010000178.1:0-2047 GCA_035553935.1 Solirubrobacteraceae bacterium | reverse complement strand
TCGTATGGCTGGCCGACCTCCTCGAGCGCCCAGCGGACGCGCATGCGCGCGACATGCGCGTCCGCTGGGCGCTCGAGGAGGTCGGCCAGCCATACGACGTTCATCTCGTCTCGTTCCGCGCGAAGAGGGAGCCCGCGCATCTGCGCCTTCATCCGTTCGGGCTGATCCCGACCTATGAGCAGGGCGATCTCGTCCTGTTCGAGACCGGCGCGATCGTCCTCCACATCGCCGAGCAGCACGCGGGACTGTTCCCGGACGACGCCGGTGCGCGGGCGCGGGCGGTCGCCTGGATGTTCGCCGCGCTCAACACCGTGGAGCCGCCGATCCTCGAGCTCGTGACCGCCAGGTTCGCGGAGGGCGACAAGCCCTGGGCCGAAGAGCGCCTGCCCCTGGTCAAGGACCGCATTCGCGACCGGCTGGCCCAGCTATCCGACCGCTTGGGCGATGCCGACTGGCTCGACGGCGACTTCAGCGCAGGCGATCTCATGATGGTGTCCGTGCTGCTCAGGCTCAGGGCGTCGGGCCTGCTGGACGAGTTCCCGAACCTGGCCGCCTATGTGGCCCGCGGCGAAGCCCGGCCCGCATACGAACGGGCCTTCGCCGCCCAATTGGCGATAAACGCCGGTCATTCGCAAACTGGGTGACGAAGTCGCCCAGCCGCCTTGCCGTCCATGGCCCTCGGCGCCGGCGCCGAGGGCGGATATGCGATCGCGGCGGCCGGGCCGGGCCCGAGCTCCGCGTAGAGCTCTGCCGGTGTGGGCACCCCGTGGCGGCTGAACGCCTCCGCGGGAGTGACCGTCTCGGCGTGCTCGGGCGGGAGGCCCAGCAGCGCGGGGCCGGCGATCGGGACCGTCGACGGCGAGATCGCCGACAGCGCCAGGACCTGGAGGCGCGCGCTGGCGGCGACCGCGCGGAATGCCCAGCGCATGACGGGCCTGATGAGCACGGCGACCGCGCGAGGCTGGCGCAGGTTGGCGAGGTCTCGCTGCCAGCGCGGCAGCGTCGCCACGGTCGCGGCGCGCAGGAACCTGGTCGCGACCCACGCTCCCGGACGCAGGATCCTGGGCAACGGCGGCAACACGACGTCGCCATTGAGGAGATGGTGCATGGTCTGCTGGGTCGCTTCGCCGGCGGCCAGCCGAGGGCGCATCCGCCTGAAGTAGTCGCGCACCCCCTCGCGCGTTCGCGGTACATCCGCCGGGTCGCAAGTCTGTAGTTGAGCCGCGGTCGCGCAGGCCTCCCAGTAGCGCGCCTCGTCCTCGGGGCTCAACTTGCCCGGCCCGTAGGTCTCGTACGCGTAGAGCACCGAGTGCCAACCGGTCAGGAGGATCCACAGCTGCGAGTCGGGGTTGTTGGCGTCGAAGCGCATGCCGCTGACTGGCTCCACGCCGACGTTGCGGGCGTGCACCTTCATCAGCATCTCCGACGCCTTGGCGATCGATCGCGAGTCGGCGAAGGCCACGGTGGCGAAGTAGCGGATGGTGCGGTCGTACCTTGTCCGCGGCTGCGTAACGATCTTCTGGGTGGCGGTCACCGAAGCGACGAGGAACGGGTCGAGCTCCTCCACGACCACTGCGCGCTGGAACCCCACGGTGAGCGAGGTGGGATAGCCCCACACGCGCCAGGCCACCGAGTCGGGCCCGAACAGGCCGTAGTCCTCCATGGGCTCGATCCGGCGCTTCCTCATCGCCATCCGGTCGCTCCTTCTCGTCGTGCCGGCACAGATAGCTACGGTACCGTATATACGGTGACGTAGCTACGCGGTATGCTCGGGTCATGTCCGCTGAGCCCGCCCCGCGCCGTCGGCAGCCCCGGATGCCGATCCACGTTCGGCGCGAGCAGGTGCTCGACGCGGCGCTGCGCTTGATCACGAACGTGGGGTATGGGGCGCTGACGATGGAGGCCGTCGCCCGCGAGGCCGGTCTCTCAAAGCCCGTCGTCTACAACGCTTTTCCCGGTCGCACCGCCCTCCTGTCCGCGTTGCTCGCGCGCGAGGAGGGGCGCGCCCTCGGGGCGCTCGCCGAGGCGATGCCCCCACGGCCCGTCG
>DATMJM010000177.1:0-4435 GCA_035553935.1 Solirubrobacteraceae bacterium | reverse complement strand
GTTCACGCGCGATGCCATGGTGGCGTTCCGCAACCGCCGCCGCGCTCGCCGCGCCCGAGCCCTACGAGCCGGCGCCGGACTTCGAGCCGAAGGTCGTCGTCGAGGAGCGCGACACCAACCAGTCGCACCTGCGGATGTCCTACCGGCCGAAGATCGACGTCGGCGATCAGGCCAAGCGCGCGGCGCTGTCGATCTACGCGACGCTGCTGGGGGGCTCCATGAGCTCGCGCCTGTTCGACGAGATCCGCGAGCAGCGCGGCCTGGCCTACTCGGTCTACAGCGTCTCGCACGCGCATGCCGACGTGCCGCTGCTGCAGCTCAGCGCCGGGCTGGACTCGACGAAGTGCATCGAGGCCTACACGCGGATGCGGGAGATCGTCGGCGAACTGCGCGACGACGGACCGACGGAGGCCGAGGTCCAGCGCGCCCGCGCGTACGCCGCCGGCCGGCGCATCCTGGCCTTCGAGAACACCAACCACGTCGCCCGCCATGCCGCCGCGCAATCGATCGTCTTCGGCGAGAAGATCGATCCCGACGGCGCGATCGCGGCGCTGGACGCCGTCACGATGGACGAGGTCGTCGAGGTCGCCCGCGACATCGACGACAGCCTCGCCGTCGCCTGCGTCGGCCCCCACCGCGCGGGTGACTTCGGCTGAGCATCCGCCCGCGCTGAACCACCGCGAGCTCGCACGCTACGTCGCGCGCGTGAGCGACCGGTGGCCGCTCGAGCGCGCGCTGCTCGGCGGTGCGCGCGTGGCGGACGCCCGCGGCGCCCCAGCCCAGCGCGAGCGCGGCCCGGAGTACGTCGTCGTCCTCGTCTCGGGCGCCTTCGAGGGCCAGCCGTGGCTCGAGCGCGTGTACGTCGCGGGGAACCTGTGGGATGCCGACGAGATGGGCGCCCGCGCCGACGTGCACTGCTACACGCCGTCGGAGCTCAGGCGGCGGGTGGCGCGGATCGGCGTGGTGCGGGAGGTCGCGCACGGCGGGCTCGACCTGCTGACCGGCTGATCAGCCGAGATTCCCGCAGAACGTCAGCCCGTATCGGATCGCGCGCCGGTCGGACTCCGCGCGCGCGGCGCGGAACGCATCGAGCGTCGTGCGGACGTCGTTGCCCGCGCGCGTGGCCGCTTCGCGGTCCTGCGCCTCGGCGGCCCGCACGAAGCGCGCCGAGGCGCGCCGCAGGCTCTCGAGCAGCGGGAGCGCCGCGCGGACGGAGGCGACGAACATCTGCGCCTGCGAGCGTGCGACGCCGGCGGCGGGCAGCGGCACGTCGGAGAGCCGCGCCGCGAGCCGCTCGTAGAGATCGGCGAGCTCCTCGTTGGCCGCCGCGACCTCCTGCGGCGTGTCGGGCTCGCTGGCGCTCGCCTGGGCGAACTCGCTGAAGAGATCCTGGCAGACGCCGTCGGCCGCCGAGATGAAGCCCTCCTTGGTCTGCGGCGCCCGGTCGCCGCCGCAGCCGCCGAGGACGGCGGCTGCGAGCAGGACGGTCGTCAACGGGCGGCGCCAGAGCACCGCGCCACCCTACGAGATCGCGATCATCCGCTCGATCGGCAGCCGCGCGCGCTCGGCGACGTCGGCCGGCACCTTGACCTCGTGCACGAGGTCGCGCAGGGCGTCGCGCAGCTTGGGCAGCGTGATCATCTTCATGTAGATGCAGGCCGCCCGCTCGTTGGCGGCGATGAAGTCCGTGTCGGGCGCGGCCTCGCGCAGCGGGTGCAGCATCCCGACCTCGGTCGCCACGATCGCGGTGGCGCCGGGCTGCGCGTCGCCCGCGTACTTCAGCATCCCGCCGGTGGAGAGCATGTGGACGCCCTCGGAGTCCACGTCGCCGGCCGCCACGTATTCCATGACCGACGTCGAGCAGCCGCACTCCGGGTGGATGAGGAAGTCGGCGTCCGGATGCTCGGCGCGCACCTGCTCGATGTCCTTCGGGCGGATCCCGGCGTGCACGTGGCACTCGCCGTCCCAGACGTGCAGCGGACGGCCGATCCGGCGCTCGACGTACGCGCCGAGAAACATGTCCGGGCCGAAGAGGATCTGGGTGTCGGGGCCGTGCTCGCGCAGGATGTGCTCGACGACCGACACGGCGTTGGCGGAGGTCACGCAGTAGTCGGTCATCGCCTTGATCTGCGCCGTCGTGTTGACGTACATCACGGTGATCGCGCCCGGATGCGCGGCCTGCCACTGCGCGAGCTGCTCGGGCGTGATCGCATCGGCGAGCGAGCAGCCGGCGTCGAGGTCGGGGATCAGCACCGTCTTGTCGGGGGACAGGACGCAGGCCGTCTCGGCCATGAAGTGCACCCCGCAGAACGCGATGACCGACGCGTCGCGGGCGGCGGCCTGGCGCGACAGACCGAGTGAGTCGCCGACGTAGTCGGCAACGTCCTGGATCTCGGGCAGCTGGTAGTTGTGGGCGAGGATGACCGCGTCTCGCTGCTCGGCCAGATCGCGGACCTCCTCCTGCAGTGCGGCGACGTCGTAGAGCTGTAGGAGCGTCATGGGAGCGCCTCCAGGAGAAGCGACAGGTCCAGGGCGGGGGCGGAGTGCGTGAGCGCTCCGATCGAGATCCAGTCTACGCCGGTCTCCGCGTACGTCCGCAGCGCGTCGAAGCCGATCCCGCCGCTGGCCTCGAGCCGCGCCCGTCCCGCCACATGGTCGACCGTGGCGCGCAGCTCGTCCGGATCCATGTTGTCGAGCAGTATCCGCTCCGCGCCCGCGGCGAGCGCCTCGTCGACCTCCGCGCGCGTCGCGCACTCCACCTCCAGCGGCAGGTCGGCGAACGCGGCGGCCGCGGCGCGCACCGCCGCTCCCACGCCGCCGGCGATCGTCGCATGGTTCTCCTTGATGAGCACCATGTCGTACAGGCCGGCGCGGTGGTTGACGCCGCCGCCGGCGGCGACCGCCGCCTTCTCCAGCGCCCGCAGGCCGGGCGTCGTCTTGCGTGTGTCGAGGATCTTCGCGCCGGTGCCGTCGACCGCCCGGACGCAGCGTGCCGTCAGCGTCGCGACGCCGGACAGGCGCTGCAGGAAGTTCAGCGCGGTGCGCTCGGCGGCGAGCAGCGCGCGGGCGTCGCCGGTCGCCCGCAGCACGGGCGCCGGCGCCTCGCGCCACTCGCCCTCGCGACCGAGCCGCTCGAGCGCGACGTTCGGGTCGAGCGTCAGGAACGCGCACTCCGCGGCGTCGAGGCCGTAGACGACGCCGGGCGCCTTCTGCGTGATCGTCGCGACCGCGCGGGTAGCCGCCGGCACGGTCGCCTCGCTCGTGACGTCGCGCTCGCCGACGTCCTCCGCCAGCGCGCGCAGGACGAGCTGGTCGAGCGTCTGTGCGTCATGGCCCATGCGAACGCGCAGGATATGGGGAAGATGGCGGCATGGACCTCGACGGCTGGCTGCCCCATCCGGAGATCGTCACGCGCCACCACCGCCGCGCGGCGGCCGGGGCGGACGCGCTGTGGGACGCGGCCCGCGCGGTGCGGCTCGACCAGACGCGGACGATCGGCCGCCTCGTGCGCTGGCGGATCCCCGGGGTGCCGCCCCGGCAGTCGTTCATGGGGCTCCTCGCGACGGACCCGTTCACCGTGCTCGAGGAGGGCGAGCACCACTCGATCTCCGGCCTGTGCGGGCGCATCTGGACGCTGCAGCGCGACTACGCGAAGATCGACGGCCCGGACGACTTCCTGGCGTGGGACGCGCCGCGCACGGTGCGCGTGCTGTTCGCCCACTGGGTGACGGAGGACTCCGACGGGCGGGCGAGGCTGCACAGCGAGGCGCGGGTGCAGCCCACCGACAGGATCGCGACGATGCGCCTGCGCGCGCTGTGGCTCGCGGTCGGGCCGTTCGAGCGGCTGATCGGCGCCGAGCCGCTGGCGCTCGCGGCGGCGCGCGCCGAGGCGGCCGCCGGCCGGCACGCCTGACAGGATGCGCGCGTGTCCGCCGCCGACCCGCTGGCCGAGCTCCTCGCGGGCGGCGCGCGCCCGCGCTGCTACGTCGCGAGCCCGCTCGGCTTCTCGGAGGCCGGCCGGGATTACTACGCGCACCGCTACCTGCCCGCACTCGCCGAGCACGTCGAGCCGGTCGATCCCTGGGCGTTGTCCGCGCCCGCGGAGTTCGCGCGCGCCGCGGCGGAGGATCGCGAGCGGGAGTTCGGCATCGCGGTCGGCGCGCGCAACGCCGACGCCATCCGCTCCGCGCGGCTGCTGATCGCGCAGCTCGACGGTCAGGAGGTCGACGCGGGGACCGCCGCGGAGGTGGGCTACGCCGCGGCCGCCGGGCTGGTCTGCCTCGGCGTGCGCAGCGACCTGCGGCGCAGCGGCGAGGCGGGCATGCGCGTCAACCTGCAGCTCGAGGCGTTCATCGTCCTCTCGGGCGGCTTCGTGACGGCCTCGCTCGACGAGCTCGTCGAGCGGCTCGCCGCGCTGCGCGGCGCCTGAGCTACC
>DATMJM010000176.1:0-7964 GCA_035553935.1 Solirubrobacteraceae bacterium | reverse complement strand
GGTTAGACCGCCGGCATGCCGCCCTCGATCGACAGCAGCGTGCGCTTGCGCTCCAGCCCCCCGGTGTAGCCCCCGAGGCCGCCGCTGCTGGCGAGCACCCGGTGGCAGGGCACGACGATCGGGATCGGGTTGGAGCCCAGTGCTCCGCCAGCGGCGCGGAACGCGCGCGGCGAGCCCGCGGCGAGCGCCATCTGCTTGTACGTGCTCGTCGTGCCGAACGGGATGCGGACGCACTCCTGCAGCACGCGGCGGCGAAACCCGGGCGCGGTGAGCGCCCAGTCGAGCTCCAGGCCGAAGTCGCGCCGGCGGCCGCGGAAGTACTCGTCGAGCTCGCGGCGGACGACATCGAGGCGCGCTGGCGCCTCGACGACCGACGGCGACAGGCGCAGCGCGACGTCGTCGAGGATGGCGTCGACGCCGCCGCTCTCGAGCTCGTAGGCGATCCGCGCCAGGCCGCGCGCGGTCGCGACCGCGACGAGCCGGCCGACCGGGCTGTCGACCAGCGTGTACGCCACCTCCGCGATCGCCTCGTCCGCCGCGCGCGCGGCCGTCCGAGCGGCGAGCGCGGCGGCTGCCCCGGGCTGCAGGTCAGGCGCTGGCAGGGACATCGTCGAGCTCCTTTCGCAGGGTCTTCAGGGCGTCGGCGGCGGCGCGCCGCGCGGCCTGCTCGCTGCAGCCGAGGGCGAGCGCGACCTCGGCGTGCGTCAGGTCCGCGGCGTAGCGCAGCGTCAGCACCTCGCGCTGGCGGGCGGGCAGCGCGCGCACGCGCTCCCACGGGTCGGCGTGTCCCGTCGCGTCGTCCGCGCCGCCGGGCCGCTCGTGGATCTCGGCCACCGGCACGGGGTCGCGCCCGCGCGCCCGATGCACGTCGAGCGCCTTGCGGTGCGCGATCGTCAGCACCCAGGCGCGCAGGTTGGAGTCCGCGCGCAGCCGCGGGTAGGCGCGCAAGGCCGACAGGAACGTCTCCTGGAAGGCGTCGTCGGCGTCGTGGCGGCCGACCGAGGCGACGAGGAAGCGCAGCACGTCCTCGCGGTGGGCGTCGAGGAAGCGCTGGAAGGGGGGCAGGCGCAGCGGGGCCACGGGGATGGAACGCTCGCCGCGCGCGATCCGTGAGGTCTACTCCGGCACGAGCGCGTTGATGCCGGTCAGCGCGCGGCCGATGATGAGCTGCTGGATCTGCGACGTGCCCTCGTAGAGCGTCGTGACGCGGACGTCGCGAAACCAGCGCTCGACGGGGTGGTCGTCGACGTAGCCGGCGCCGCCGTGCACCTGGATCGCCTCGTTGGCGCACCATTGCGCCGCCTCCGTCGCGTAGAGCTTCGCGATCGAGATCTCGGTCGTCGCCGGCTCGCCCCTGTCGCGCAGCGCGCCGGCGCGCCAGACGAGCAGGCGCGCGGCGTCCGCGCGGACCTTCATCTCGGCGAGCATCGCCTGCACGAGCTGGAAGCTCGCGATCGGGCGGCCGAACTGGCGCCGCTGCGTCGCGTAGGTCACCGACTCCTCGACGCAGCCCCGGCAGATCCCGACACAGCCCGCGGCGACCGAGTAGCGCCCCGAGTCGAGCGCGCTCATCGCGATCCGGAACCCCTGGCCGACCTCGCCCAGCAGCGCGTCGCCGGGCACGAGGACGCCGTCGAGCGAGATCGACGCCGTGTCCGAGCCGTGCAGCCCCATCTTGTGATGGATCGCCTGCGTCCGGAAGCCCGGCAGGTCGGTGTCGACGAGAAAGCAGGCGAGCCCGCGGTGCCCCCTCGCGGGATCGGTCTGGGCGAAGATCAGCGCGACGCGCGCGTGGTTACCGAGCGAGATCCACATCTTCGCTCCGTCCAGCCGCCAGCCGCCGTCGGCGCGCGTCGCCCGCGTGCGCTGTGCGGCGGCGTCCGAGCCGGCGTCGGGCTCGGTCAGCCCGAAGCAGCCCAGCCACTCGCCGGAGCAGAGCTTCGGGAGGTAGGTCGCCTTCTGGTCGTCGCTGCCCCAGGCGAGGATCGCGCTGCAGACCAGCGAGGTCTGGACGGAGACGACTGTGCGCATCGCGCTGTCGGCGCGGCCGATCTCCTCGAGGATGAGCGCGTAGGTCACGTGGTCGAGCCCCGCGCCGCCGTACTCGCGCGGCACGATCGCGCCGAGGTAGCCCTGCGCTGCGATGCTCGCGACGAGCTCGACGTCGAAGCGCTCCTCGCGGGCGTTGTCTCTCGCGCGCGCGAAGATCTCGCGATCGGCGAACGCCCGCGCCGTATCGCGGATGAGCTGCTGCTCGTCGGAGAGGTCGAAGTCCATCGGCCGCGCGGACGCTAGCGTGCCGGTGATGCGGGTGCTCCTCATCGGCGGCGGCTGCCGCGGCCTCGGGCTCGCGCAGCGCCTCGTCGCCGACGGCCATGCGGTGCGCCTCGTCACCCGCGACGCGGCGAGCCGCGATCGCATCGAGCAGGCCGGCGCCGAGTGCTGGATCGGCGATCCCGACGTCGTGGGGACGCTGCGCTACGCGCTGGAGAACGTGACGATCCTCGTCTGGGCGCTCGGCACCGCCGCCGGACCGCAGGAGAAGGTCGCGGCGCTGCACGGTCCACGGCTGGAGATGATGCTCTCCAAGACGATCGACACGACCGTGCGCGGCGTCGTCTACGAGGCGGCCGGCACGGTGGCGCCCGCGACGCTCGCCGCCGGCGCCGCCGTGCTGCGGCGCGCTTGCGAGCTCAACGAGATCCCCTTCGCCGTCCTCGCGGCCGATCCGGCCGCGCGCGACGCGTGGATCGCGGCGGCGCGCGCCGCGATCGACGCGCTGCTGCGCGCCTGAGCGGCGGCCTGCCTCAGCGCCGCTGCAGCGGGCCGGCGATCCGCTGCCATCGCGGCCGGCGGCGCAGCGCTCCCAGCGCGAGCGGGCTGCGCGGGTTGCCCTCGTGATAGGCGATCTCGACCCCGCCACGCAACTCCTGCGTCCAGCCCCACTTCGGCAGCGCGCCGAGCTCGCGCGCCGCGTTGGTGCAGTGATGACAGACGCTCACGACGCCCGCGCGCGGCGCCGCCTCGGCGAGCGCCGCGATGACGGCGTGCGCAGCACGCTCGCAGTCCGTCGCGTCGAGCAGGACCACGTCCGCGCGCTCCTGCACGGCCAGGCTGGCGACATCTCCCGGGTCGGCGAGCGACGTGACTGCGCAGATCACGCGGCCGAGATCGCAGAGGACCGCACGCGCGCGCTCGTGATAGGCGGCGTCCGTGCTGACGACGAGCATCCGGATCGGCCGCAGCCGCACGACCGGCGCCAGCTCGCCGGCGGCGGGATCGCGCTCGGCGCTGACATCGCGAGGACGCTTGGCGGGCATCCCCGAAGTCTCGCTCGCGCGCCGGACGGCGGCGCCCGACGAAGGTCGAGGTCGACGGCTGAGAAACGGAGGGGCGACCGGCCGCCGTCAGCGTAGCGGGACGAAGCGCACAGCGTCCAGCAGCGTACGCTGCAGCCCGTCCCGCGAGCGGCGCACGAGCACGAGGTGCTCCGTGCCCTCGTAGGCGACGGGCGCGATCAGCCGCCCGCCGACGGCGAGCTGCTCCTCGAGCGCCGGCGGGACCTCGCCGTGGGCGGTGGCGGCGACGTTGATCGCGTCGAACGGCGCACGCTCGGGCAGCCCGGCGGAGCCGTCGCCGGCGACGACCGTGGCGTTGTCGATGCCCGCGAGCTCGAGCGAGCGGGCGGCCTGCGCCGCGAGCTCCTCGTCGAGCTCGATGCCGTAGACGTACCGCGACAGCCGCGACAGCAGCGCGGCGTGATAGCCCGAGCCGGAGCCGACGTCCAGCACGAGGTCGTCGTCGGACAGCTCGAGCATCTCGCACATCCGCGCGACCAGCGTCGGCTGGGAGATCGTCTGGCCGCCGCCGATCGGCAGCGGGCGGTCGGCGTAGGCGAACCGGCGCAGGGCAGGCGCCACGAACAGCTCGCGCGGCACCTGCGCGACCGCCGCGAGCACGCGCTCGTCGCTCACGCTCGTGCGCAGGCTCGCGAGCAGCTGCTGGCGCCCCATCCTCTCAGCCTCTCACGTCTGCGCCCTGTCGAGCAGCGGATCGACGCGCGCCAGCAGCTCGCCGACGATCCGCGCCGTCGCGCCCCAGATCACGGTGTCCGTGCTGATGTCATAGACGTCCGTGCGAAACGGGATGCCGCGATGCAGCAGGCGCCGCCGCGTGCGGGCGGCGCGCAGCTGCGACAGGCGCAGCTCGAGCACCTCGTCGACCTCGCGCGGCGACAGGGTCCACGCGCGCCCCGGCGCGATGAGGCCGACGAACGGATAGACGCCGTAGT
The DNA here is from genome assembly GCA_035553935.1 of Solirubrobacteraceae bacterium. Lineage (GTDB taxonomy): Bacteria > Actinomycetota > Thermoleophilia > Solirubrobacterales > Solirubrobacteraceae > CADCVQ01. The sequence goes on along the minus strand of DATMJM010000176.1, from coordinate 3,673 downwards.
TCGTGGCGACGGTCGGTGTCGGCGGCAGCGCGCCCAGGACGCGCACGAGTTCGCGCGGCAGCCCGATCTCCTCCTCGGACTCGCGCAGCGCGGTGTCGAGCAGCGTCGCGTCCTGCGGGTCGCGGCGCCCGCCGGGAAAGGAGATCTCGCCGCCGTGGCTGCGCAGATCGTGGCGGCGGCGCGTGAAGACGGCGTGCAGGTCGCCGCCATCGGCGTAGAGCGCGACGAGCACCGCCGCCTTCGTGCGGCCGTGGACGGCGACGCCGGCGGCCTCGGCCGGGTCCAGCAGGACCGCCCGCAGCGCGTCAGGCAGCGAGCTCGGTGCGCTCGACACGCTCGTCGAACATCACCTCGCCGTCAAGCGTGCGATGCACCGGGCACTTCGTCGCGATGACCTTCAGGCGCCGGGCCTGCTCGTCGGTGAGATTCGACGGCAGGCGCAGCGTCAGGGTGAACTTCGTCGGACAGCCGCGCTCCGCCGGGGTGTATTCGCACTCGACCTCGACGTCGCGCAGGTCCCATCCCTTGCGCGCCGCGTACATCTCCATTGTCACGGCCGTGCACGACGCCAGGCTCGCGGCGAGCAGCTCCTGCGGCGAGGGCGCCGCGTCCTCGCCGCCGGCCTCACCCGGCTCGTCTGCGTCGAGCCGGTGCTGGCGAACCTTCACGACATGCCGGTATCCGGAGATGCGCTGAGCCGTTGCCTGCATGAACATCCATGCTACTCGCGGTCCGCAAGCGAGTTGAACAGCAGGCCGGTCGGGACCTTGGGGTAGAAGTACGTCGACTTCGGCGGCATGTTCACGCCGGCCGCCGCGATGTCCTGGATCTGCGTGACGGGGATGCCGCGCAGGAAGAACCCGGCGTCGTAGGCGCCGGACTCGACGAGCGCGCGCGCCTCCTCGAAGGACCGCGCGTAGCCGAGCCCGCGCAGGTGGGAGATGTCGTCCTCGCTGAGCCCGAGCGGGCCCTTCAGGACGACCGCCTCGAGCACCGCGGTGTCCAGCCGGCGGTAGGGCTCCGGCATGTCCGCCAGCGCCTCGTCGGCGATCGCCTGGCTTCTGAGCGTGAGCCGGAACGGGCGCTTGAAGTGGCTGTCGAGGTAGCCGATCTGGATCGCCCCGTCGCACTCGCCGGGCGGCACGAGGTCTGCGGCCGCGATCTCCTCGATCTCGAAGCACGCCTCGAGCGTCGCCGCGAGCGCCTGCGGCTTATCGGTCCCCTTCAGCCCGTCGACGAGGCGGTGGGTGGGAAACACGGTCAGCCCCTCGTCCTGCAGCGCGACGAGGCACATGAGCACGTAGCGGTGCGGACCCTCGCCGCCGACCTCTTCCGCGTATACGCGCGCCGTCTCGTAGCGGTGATGGCCGTCGGCGATGAGCAGCTCGGCGCCGGCGATCGCCTCCTGCGCGGCGGCGATCGCGGCCGGGTCGGTGATCCGCCACAGGCGGTTGCGCGTCCCGTCGTCGTCGACGACCTCGCCGAAGGGGGCTTCCCGCGTGGCGGGCTCCAGCGCGCGCCACGCCCGCAGCTCGGGATCGGAGTACAGCGAGAAGATCGGCGACAGGTTGGCCCGCGTCGCGCGCGTGAGCCGCAGGCGGTCCTCCTTCGGCCCGGGATGGGTGCGCTCGTGCGGGCGGATCGTGCCGGGCCCGTAGTCCTCCACGCGCACGCGGGCGAAGAACCCGTTGCGCGTCAGCACGCGCCCGTCCGGGCCGGTGTAGTCCTGCACGATCGCCCACAGCGCCGGCTCGTCGTCCCGGACGACCGCGCCATCGTCGCGCCAGGCGTCCAGCAGCGCCGCGGCGTGGGCGTAGGCGTCGCCGCCTGCGGGATCCTCCGGCAAGTCGATCGACACGACGTTGTGGGGCGCACGCGCGGCGAGCTCGGCGCGCTGCTCGGGATCGATGACGTCGTACGGCGGGGCCGCGAGATCCTGCAGCGATCCTGCCACGGCCGAGTCGTAGTGCAGGGCTCGGAGCGGCTCGACGCGGGCCATCGGCGCCTGAGAGTAGTGCACGTGTCCGCGGGCTCTGCGCGGGTCAGCGATGCAGCACCTCCGCGCGCAGGTAGCGGCTATCGCCGCGCGCGGAAGCCGAAGTCGGTCGTGTAGGTCGCGGCGGCCTGGCCGCGCGTGTCGGCGGGCGCGCCGGTCACGACGCCGATGCCGATGTGGCGAAAGCGCTTGTCGAGGATGTTGTCGCGGTGGCCCGGCGAGTCCATCCACGAGCGTACGATGCTGCGCGGCGTGGAACGCTCGCCGGCGCCCCAGGCGAGGTTCTCGCCCAGCGACCAGGTGCGCACGCGGCCGCGCAGGTAGCTCGTGCCGGCGCGCACGCGGCTGCTGAGCGTCGAGCCGGCGGGGCTGACGTGGCCGAAGAAGCCCGCGCGGACCATCTGGGCGCTGAAGCGCTGCGCGGCCTTGCCGAGCTGGGGGTCCGAGCGCAGGCGGCCGCGGCCGCGGCTGCGGCGCTCGGCGTTGAGCAGGCACAGCGTTGCGGAGCGCACCTTGGCGATGTTGGCGGCAGTGGGCACGACCTCGGCGTTGGCGCAGCGTGCCGCGCTCGCGGTGGCCGGCAGCGCCAGCGCGAGGCAGGCCAGCAGCAGCGGGAGGAGGACGTTCCTGGCGGTCGGTGACATGCACGTCGCATCGGCGCTGTCGCACAACGTCCACGAGGCCGGAGCGCGCACGCGGACGGACGACCGATGCGGTCGCCGACGGCGCGCGTACGTCGGTTGCGTGCGCCCGCACCGCGCAGGCCCTACCGTTCAGCGGGCGAACGGGATGTAGCTCAGCCTGGTAGAGCACCGCGTTTGGGACGCGGGGGTCGTCGGTTCGAATCCGGCCATCCCGATTGCACCGGCCGCCACGGCCGGTCGAGCCCCGGTAGCTCAGCTGGATAGAGCAGCGGACTTCTAATCCGCAGGTCGCAGGTTCGAGTCCTGCCCGGGGTACTGGGAAAGCGCTGCAAGTCGGGTCTTCTGGTCGAGTCGCGGTCAGTGGAAAAGGGGAACTGTGTCCCAACTGTGTCCCGAGTGGCTGATACGGTTGCGTCCATGCAGCCGCGGCCGAGCGGGCACGTGTACCGCCACAGCGGACGCCGTGGTGACGTGTGGCGGGCGAAGTACCGGCTGCCCGACGGTCGCCAGGTGCACCGCACGATCGGCCCGGCGTGGTCGGAGCGCGGTCGCCCGCCGGCCGGGTACTTCACCAAGCGCACGGCCGAGGGCTGGCTGCGCGAGACGCTCGACCAGGCGCGCCGCGGCACGCTGCCGGGGATGCTCGTCACCGGTGCCACGTTCGCGGACGCCGCCGCCGAGTTCCTGCGCTACGTCGAGCACGATCGCCAGCGCAAGCCGTCGACGCTCCGCGACTACCGTTCGGTCGTCGACAACCACCTGCTGCCGGCCTTCGCAGCCGAGCGGCTCGAGGACCTGACGTTCGACCGGCTGGACCGCTGGGCGATGACGCTCGGCGCCGAGCGTGCGATGTCCAACCGCCAGAAGGCGAAGGTCATCACGATCCTGCACGGCGTGATGGCGCGCGCCTGCCGCGTCTGGCGGCTGCCCGCGAACCCGGCGGCCCGTCTCGAGAAGCCGCGGCCTGCGCCGTCGGCCGGGATCGACGTCTTCTCGCCCGAGGAGGTCATGGCGCTCGTGCGCGCGGCGGCCG
>DATMJM010000175.1:0-2287 GCA_035553935.1 Solirubrobacteraceae bacterium | reverse complement strand
GGTTGCAGGAGTTCTTGCGCGTGCGGGCGAGCGCGAGCGCCTGCCTGCCGTCGATGTGCGTCTTGCCGGCCTTCAGCCGCAAGGTGTAGCCGCCGTTGCGAAAGCCCCCGTTGATGCGCGACACGACGCAGCCGCCGCGGTAGGTGATGCCGCCCATCGCGTCGATGAGATCGGGGAAGTCCTCGAAGCTCACGATCATGAGGTGGTTGACGTCGACGCCGGTGAACTGCTCGATCGTCTGCACGGCGAGCGCCGGCCCGCCGATCGCGAAGGCCGCGTTGACCTTCTGGCGCCCGGCACCGGGGATGTCCACGACGGTGTCGCGCGCGATCGCCATGCGGCTGTTGGCCCCGCCGCCGATGCGCAGCAGCAGGATCGAGTCCGAGCGGCCGTTGCCGGACGTCTGCGCACCCGGCTCGGCGTTCCTCTCGTCGCGCACGTCGGAGCCCAGCACGAGGATGTTGTTCGGCGACGTCAGCGGATAGCCCGCGCCGCCGAGGTACTGGTTGGCGTCGGAGACCTTGCCCTGCTGGATCTGCGCGCTGACGAGGAAGACGAGCGCCGACAGCCCGATCCAGACGGCGATCGCGCCCAGCAGCCAGCGCACGACGCGCCAGCCGCCGGGGCGGCGCAGGCGCGGCCGGCGGGCACGCCGGCGCGTGCCGCCGGGCTGTTGCGAGGCTTCTTCGCGCAGCCGTCCGACACCGTCGCGCTCGCCGTCCGGCCGGCGCGAGAACAGGGGCTTGCGCGAGCGGTAGACACGGTACTCGGGCCGGCCCGCGGGCCTCTCGGGGTCCTCGGGTGGCGCCATGCAGCCCTGTATGGTGGCCGATCGTGTCGACCGGCTGCGTGATCGGGGTCGACCTCGGTGGCACGAAGCTGCTGGCCGGCGCGGTCGATCCGGAGTTGAACGTCCACCACCGTGCGACGCGCCCGGCGCGCGTAGCCGACCACCAGGCGGTCGTCGCGATCGTCGTGTCCGCGGTGGCCGAGGTGCGCGACGCGATCGAGAGCGCATCGGGCTCGGTGCGGGCCGTCGGCATCGGGATCCCGTGCCTCATCGACCAGCGGCGTGGCATCGCGGTGATGTCGACGCACCTGCCGCTGGCAGGCGTCCCGTTCCGCGATCTCGTCGCCGAGCGGATCGGGCTGCCGGTCTTCGTCGACAACGACGCCAACGCGGCGATGCTCGCGGAGTGGCGCTTCGGTGCGGCGCGCGGCGCGGGCGACGCCGCGCTGCTGACGATCGGCACCGGCATCGGCGGCGGCCTCGTCGCCGGCGGGGCGCTGCAGCGCGGCAGCCAGGGCGCGGGCGCCGAGCTCGGGCACATGGTCGTCCAGGCCGACGGTCCGCGCTGCAACGGCAACTGCCCCAACCGCGGCTGCCTGGAGGCGATGGTCTCCGGTACGGCGCTGGCGCGCGAGGCGCAGCGGATCGCGCGCGAGCGACCGCGCTCGGGGCTCGGCCGGGCGCTCGCCGGCGGCCGCGAGATCAGCGGGCCGCTCGTCACCGAGCTCGCCCACGACGGCGACGCGGCCGCGATCGATGCGCTCGCGGCGATCGGCCGCTGGCTGGGGGTGGGCGTCGCGAACCTCGTCAACATGCTCAACCCGGACGTCGTCGTGATCGGCGGCGGAGTGATCGCGGCGGGCGAGCTGCTGCTCGAGCCCGCGCGCGCGGTGGTCGCCGAGCGCGCGCTGTCGCCCTCCAAGGAGCACGCGCGGATCGTGCCGGCGCGCTTCGGTGCCGAGGCGGGGATGCTCGGCGCCGCCACGCTCGCGCTCGACGGCCTGGGCGCTGTGCTGTGATTGGCCCGTGACGACCGTCGGCCGCCTCATCGTCTGCCCTACCCCGATCGGCAACCTCGAGGACGTGACGCTGCGCGTGCTGAGCGCGCTGCGCGAGGCCGACGTCGTCGCGTGCGAGGACACGCGCCGCACGCGCGTGCTGCTGGAGCGCTACGGCGTGTCGGCGACACTCGTCAGCTACCACGAGCACAACGAGCGCGCACGGGCGGCGCAGCTCGTCGAGCGAATGCAGCAGGGCGACGTCGTGGCGCTCGTCTCCGACGCCGGCACGCCGTTGGTGAGCGACCCGGGCTTCGTGCTCGTGCGGGCGTGCGTCGGCGCCGGGCTGGCCGTCGAGGTGCTTCCGGGCCCGAGCGCGGCGCTGTCGGCGCTCGTCGCGAGCGCGCTGCCTGCCGACGTCTGGCGCTTCGTCGGCTACCTGCCGCGCTTGCGCGGCGAGCTCACCACGCTGCTGCGCGCACCGGAGACGATCGTCGGC
>DATMJM010000174.1:0-2441 GCA_035553935.1 Solirubrobacteraceae bacterium | reverse complement strand
AGCATTGGTGCACCGCGCTCGATGCCACCGCCGATCTCGACGGCGCCTCGATCATGGTGCTCGACCTGCGCTCGCTCGTGCCGCTCGACGAGGACGCGATCCTGCGCGCGGTGCACCAATGCTCGAAGGTCGTCGTCGTCGACGAGGCCAACCAGACGTGCGCCGCCGGCGCGCAGGTGTCGGCGCTCATCGCCGAGCGGGGCTTCGAGGATCTCGACGGGCCGATCGTGCGGGTCGCCTCGCCCGACGTCCCGATACCGTTCTCGCCGCCGCTCGAAGCGGCCGTGCTGCCATCCGTCGAACGCGTGAGGGAGGCCTGCCGTCAGCTCCTCGAGTACTGATCCGACGACCGTCGTCGACGTGACGATGCCGCAGATGGGCGTCTCCGTCGCCGAGGGGACGATCATCGAATGGCGCAAGCAGCGCGGCGACTGGGTGCAGGCCGACGAGACGATCTGCGAGATCTCGACGGACAAGATCGACACCGAGGTTCCGTCGCCTGCGAGCGGCCGCCTCGTCGAGGTCCTCGTCCAGGTCGGCGTGACCGTCGACGTCGGCACGACGCTGGCACGCATCGCGACCGACGCACGTCCCGGTGAGCCGCACTCGGCCGAGGACGAGCGCGCGCCCGCGCCCGCCGAGCCGCCGCAGCCGCAGCCGCAGCCGCAGGCGCCGGCGCGCGGCCCGGCGGCACGGCGCTACTCGCCGGTCGTGCAGCGGATCGCCGACGAGCACGGCGTCGACCTCGCGGAGGTCGAGGGCACGGGCCGCGACGGCCGCGTGCAGAAGAAGGACGTGCTGGCCTACGTGCAGGCGCGCGGCGGCGGGCAGGCGCGGGAGCCCGACGAGCCGGCGATCCACATCGAGAGCCCGTACCGGCCCGGAGCGGGAACGTCCCTCAGCGGCCCCTACCTCCCGCCGGAGGGCCGCCCGCTGTCGCGCATGCGCCAGACGATCGGCGAGCACATGAAGCGCTCGCAGGAGACGGCCGCGACCTGCACGACGTGGATCGAGGTCGACGTCTCGCGCGTGGAGCTCGCCCGCAAGCAGCTCGGCATCACGGCGCTGCCGCTGATCGCGCGCTGCACGATCGGCGCGCTCGTCGAGTTCCCGTTGCTGAACGCCTGGCTGGAGGACGAGACGCACACGGTGCACGAGCAGGTCAACCTCGGCATCGCCGTGTCGCTCGGCGAGGACGGGCTGATCGTGCCGGTCGTGCGCGGTGCGCAGGACCTCTCGCCGGAGGGCCTGTCGCGGCGCATCCGCGACCTCGCGCGCCGCGCCCGCGCGCGCCAGCTCAGCCCCGACGACGTCCGCGGCGCGACGTTCACGATCACGAACCCCGGCCAGTTCGGCTCGATGATGGCGACGCCCGTCATCGCCCAGCCGCAGGTCGCGATCCTCGACGTCGAGGCGATCATCAAGCGGCCGGTCGTCGTCACCGACCAGTTCGGCGAGGACGCGATCGCGATCCGCCCGATGGTCATCCTCGGCCTCTCGTGGGACCACCGCGCGCTCGACGGCGCGCTGGCGGCGCGCTTCTTGGCCTCGGTGAAGAAGCGCGTCGAGGGCTACGAGGCGTAGCCGGCTACGTGATCCCGCGCGCCTGGAAGAACCCCGGGCGCCGCGGGATCTGCAGGAACGACTCGACGGCCGCGGGCGGCCACAGCTCCATGTCGACCTTCGCGCCGAAGACGTAGCCGCACATGCGGTGCCCGTCGTCGTTGGGCGCGTGCTCGCCGGCGGCCGGCCGGGCGGGATCGCGATCCTCGAGCGTCACGCCGGCGATGTCGGCATTGCAGTGCTTGCAGCGGTACAGCGTGACGCCGTCGTCGCGCGTGCGCGTGGCGAGCGCGGCGAGCTCCTGCTGGACTCCGCACAGGCACGTGAGCCGGAACTGGTAGTCGCCGACCTTGAACCAGAAGCCGCCCTCGCGGAAAGGCTCGGAGAGCTTGAGCTCAGACATTGAGGTAGCGCGTCCAGAAGTAGGGGGTGGCGGGGATCAGCAGGACGTCGCGGTCGGCATCCTCCGGGCGCAGCGCGACATCGACGCGCGAGCCGATGACGTAGCCGCGCAGGTGGTGGCCGGCCTTCTCGCGCAGCCGGGTCATCGACTGCGGGTGGTACGTGTCGAGATCGGGATCGTCGGTCATGACGCCGACGATCGGCTTCGTGCAGCGCACGCACTCGTACAGCGTGATCGGCCCCTCCTCGTCGAGCGTCATCGCGTCCAGCCGCTGCTGCGTGCCGCACGAGCAGTTCAGCAGGAAGTCGTGATCGGTCGTCTCCGGGCGCCCGGCGTCCCGGAAGGGATCGGCGTAACGCATCACGTTTGGCAGCGTAATGCGGATCCGGCGCGCCCTTCGTCTTTGCGCCGCGCCGGATCCGCATTACGCTGCCGAACGTGATGCGTTACGCCGATCCCTTCCGGGACGCCGGGC
>DATMJM010000173.1:0-3707 GCA_035553935.1 Solirubrobacteraceae bacterium | reverse complement strand
GGCTACAACCGGTGTGGCGCAGCCACTACGCGGCGCCGCAACCGCGCGGCAACCCCGACAGCGCCCACTCGGCCAGCATCTGGCTGATCGACCGCAAGGGCCGCTGGCGCACGAAGTTCTCCGGCGGCGTGCCCGTCGCGCCGGCCGACATCGCGCACGACCTGCGCCTGCTGCTCGACGAACCCGCCTGAGCTGTTCCTCAGCCGGTGGCTGTTCGTTGCCTTCGGTTCGTGTCCGGCTCCCCGGCTGTTCGGCCTGACCCCGCACTCGCGGCTTGGCCTCGCGCAGCCAGCCGCGGCGCCCCTGCTCGGTCGACAGCTCCGGCGGGAGCCCATCGCCGCGCGCATCGCCGTACTGCTCGTCCTCGAGCCGGTCTGTCTCAGCGGCCTCGGCCAGAATCTCGCGGGCGATCTGGTCGTAGTCGAGGTTGGCGTGATGCGACGCGTTGGCATGGATCTTCGTGCCGTCGTTCGCGACGACCCCGACGCGCACCAACCCGGCCTGCGAGCACAACGCCAGGACACCGCCAAACAGCTCGCCGATCGCCGTCTCGTGACGCTGGCGAAACCGCGCGATCGTGCAATGGTCAGGCCGACGGTTGGCTGCGATCACCCTGAACGCGATGTCCTCGACGCACTCGCGCTCGATCACACGCGACGAGCGCTGCCCACGCGCATACGCGTACAACAACAACGCGACCATCATCGCCGGGTCATGCGCCGGACGACCGTTGGCGTCCTGACGGTACGCGCCATAAAACGCCGACAGATCGAGCTCCTCGACCGCCGCCAGCACAAACCACGCAAGGTGATTCTCGGGCAGCCACTCCCGCGAGCTGACCGGCATCAACAACACCTGCTCGCGATCACACGACACAAAGCGCTGAGTCATGCCCCATCGTCCGGACCGCCCCGGACAGACCCGGGTTATGCAACAGCCACCGCGCTTTGCGGGAGCGAACGCAGCTGCCGCCCCCAAGGCGAAAGCCGCAGCGGGGCGCGTTGACTTGCGTGGCTGAGGCTGAGACAGTCGCGCTCAGGATCGGACTCGTCGGGGGCCCTACGTCTTGACTGACACATCGCGTCAGAGCTCGCTGCCGCTGCCGTCCCAGCGGCTGGCGCGGGGGTCGGATGCGCCGGCGATTTCTGAGCTCATGCGTGCGTCGGTGCTCGACCTCTTTCCGCACTTCTACGATGAGCGGCAGACCGCCAGCTCCGCGTTGTACATCGCACACTTGGACGCGCGGCTCATCGAGGATGGCACGTACTTCGTGCACGAAGCCGATGGCGAGATCGTGGCCTGCGGCGGCTGGAGCAGACGCAACAAGCTCTATACCGGGTCGGGTTCTCTCGGCGACGACGAGCGCCTGCTTGACCCGGCAACCGAGCCAGGGCGCGTGCGCGCGATGTTCGTCCGCGGCGACTGGACGCGACGCGGTCTTGGGCGCGCGATCCTCGATGCGTGCGAGCGCGCAGCGCGCGCGGAGGGCTTCAAGAAGCTCGTGCTCGGCGCGACGTTGCCCGGAGAGCCGCTGTATCGCGCTTTCGGCTTCCGCGAGATCGAGCGTTTCATGGTCACCATGCCAGATGGGGTGTCCGTCGAAGCGGTGGCAATGGAGCGTTCTATCGAGCCTGTCGCCGACGGCCATGCCGAGTCGCGCCCTGCCGCGATGGACACCGCATAGAGCCACGAGCGGTAGCCCCGCCAGCCCTGGTGGTCGCGTCTCAGAAGTGCTGTAGATAGCGCCGGTGCTGTCAAGGCAACGGCGTAGGTTCCCTCAAGTCCTGCAAGACGATGAAGGAGGCCTACGCCGTGAAACGTACCGTACCGCCGTCGGCGGAGATAGAAGCCCGGATCGAGCAGATGCTCGCAGTCGGGGGCGGCGAGAACCCTCGCGAGGCGCTGTCTGAGCTCGCGAAGCTCGGTGCCCGGTTGATCATCCAGCGTGCTGTCGAGGATGAGTTTGACGCGTGGTTGGGTCGCGCCCGCTACGAGCGGCGAGCTGACGAGCGCCGCGACGAGGAGAGCGAGGAGAGCGGGCTGCGCAGGGGTTTCGCCCGCGTAAGTTGCAGACTGCCGAGGGGAGCTTGAGATCGAGATGCCGCAGGTTCGCCAGGCGGCGGAGACGTTCGCGTCCAAGTTGTTCCCACGCACCCCGAAGCTGTTGCGGACCGAGCCGTTGAAGGCGTGGTGATCGGCGCGTTCGTGCGCGGCCTGTCGATGCGTGATGTCGAGTCGCTGTGCGAGCAGGCCGGGCTCGGCAAGCTCTCCAAATCGACGCCTTGAGGATGTGCGAGGAGCTCAAGCAGCGCTTCGAAGCGTTCAAGCGCCGTGACCTTTACGACGCCCGACTGGTCGCCCTGTTTCTCGACGCGACGTTCATCGCCGTGCGCCCGGCGGGCCAAAGGAGGGCGTGCAGGTCGCGCGGGTTTCACCGAGAACGGCGAGCGAGTCCTGTTGGCGGTGAGCTTGGAAATGCGCGAGTCCTTCGAGGACTGGCGATCGTCGCCGACGGCGCTCCCGGGCTGGTCAAGGCGATCGAGCAGTGCTGGCCGGCGTCAGACCGCCAACGCTGCTGTGTGCACCGTGCGCGCGACCTCTACGCCAAGCTCCCCGACCGCGAACGCGAACGTGTCAAGCATGCCTACTGGCAAGAACTCGATGACGCGATCAGCGAGCAAGACGCCAAGCAGCGCCTGCGGGCCTTGGTCGACGACCTGGACAAGGGCGGGTTCACCGCCGCCGCCCGCTGCCTCGCCGACGATCTCGACGCGCTCGTCGTGCATCTGCGATACCCGCCGCGGCACCGCCGCCGCTGGCGGTCAACGAATCTGCTCGAGCGGTCGCTCGGTGAGGTCAAACGACGCACCAAGGTGATGGGCCGCTTCCCCGGCGAGACCAGCTGCCTCACGCTCGTTTGGGCCGTGCTCGACCTGCTGATCACCCACCAGACCAACGGGATCAACTTCAACGCGCTCGACCGCCAACGCCTGAAGCGAATGCGATACGCCGGCCACGACAGATCCTCCCCGAGGAGGTGACAGCCGCCTAGACTGACCATCACCGGGAACCGAATTTACAGCGCCAAAGAGACGCCACCCGGCGCGCTGCGGGTGCTGCGTGTCGTCCAAGTGAGCAGCGTGGTGCGTGCTCTCGGACGCGGCAGCCAGCACGAACGCTCGAGCGCCCGGCGGTCGCTACCGCGACCGGTTCAGTGCCCCATCATCGGCACGATCAGGGACCGGGTCCTACGCAACTACTTCGCAGGGCATCCGCCGCCGGTCCTCTCCGGTCGCCGTCCCCGCTTACCGGGGCGCGGGGCGGGGCTCATCTCGCGCTCAGCTCAGTCCGTGTCGCGCAGCAGGTGGCGGTGGAGCGCTTGTGACAGCGGGCTCGGTGTCGCGCCGAGCTCGTCGCGCAGCACGGTTCGCAGCTGCTCGTAGACGAGTAGGGCCTCGGCGCCATCACCCCTGCGCTGAAGTGCTCTCATGAGCAGCCTGTATCCGCTCTCGCGGTACGGTGCGAGCCTCACGAGCCGGCGTGCGTCGCGCTCGGCGGCCGCGACCTCGGACCCGCCGATGCCGAGGCTTGCCACGCCATCGCACTCGAGCGCGCGCAGGTGGGTGTCCTCGAGGCACTGGCGCTGCTCGAGGACCCATGGAGCGTCCTCGCCGGCGAGGACGCTCCATGGGTCCTCGAGCAGCGCC
>DATMJM010000172.1:0-3030 GCA_035553935.1 Solirubrobacteraceae bacterium | reverse complement strand
CCGTGAGCGAGGGCAACCCGATGTTCGTGGTCGAGGCGCTGCGGCTTGCGGACGAGCCGTCGGTCGCCGGCTCGAGCCCGAAGGTCCGAGGCGTGATCGCCGCGCGGCTTGCGCAGCTCTCACCCGCGGCGGCCGAGCTGGCCGGCGTCGCGGCGACGATCGGGCGCGAGTTCACGGCCGACGTCCTCGCCGACGCCAGCGGCGCCGAGGACGCGGCACTCGTCAACGGGCTCGACGAGCTCTGGCGCCGCGGGCTCGTACGCGCGCACGGGCCCGACGCCTACGACTTCAGCCACGGCAAGATCCGCGAGGCGGCATACCGGGCGCTCAGCCCGGCGCAGGCTCGCAACCACCACCTGCACGTCGCTCGGGCGCTGGAGCGCGGCCGTGCCGCGGCCGACGCGGTGAGCGCGCAGATCGCGGCGCACTACGAGATGGCCGGCGCGTCCGCGGAGGCGGTGGCATGGCATCGCAGAGCGGCTGGCGCGGCGCAGCGGCTGCACGCCAACGCTGATGCGGCGGACTCGCTGGAGCGCGCGCTCGCGCTCCTGGATCGGCTGCCCTCCGGTCGCAGCCGCGCCGAGCTCGAGCTCGAGCTGCTGACGGCGCTGCCGGCGGCGCTGGTCCCGATCGGCGGCTTTCTGTCTGCGCGCATGGCCGCCGTCCACGAGCGCGCGCTCGCGCTCGCGGCGCGGCTCGATGTCGAGCCCGAGCCGCCGCTGGTGCGAGCGATCGCTCTCGCCCACCTGTCGCGCGGTGACTTCGACATCGCACAGCAGGTCGGCGAGCGGTTGCGCGCCCGCGCCGAGCGCGACGGCGACGACGTCCTCTGGGTGGAGAGCGCCTACGTCCTCGGCGTGGCGGCGTTCTGGCGCGGCCGCCTCGAGGACGCCCGTGCGCAGCTCGCCGCCGCCGTCGATCGTCACCGCCCCGAGCGGGGCGGCACCCACCTCGAGCGCTACGGGCAGGACCCGCAGATCTTCTGCTTGATGCGCTTGGCGCACGCGCTCTGGCTGCTCGGACGCGACGACGAGGCCGGTCATGCGCTCGAGGTCGCCGCGACCGTCTCGCAACGGTCGCCCCATGCCCACAGCCGCGTGCACACGCTGGTCTGGTCTGCGCTGCTCGCGCTCGACCGGCACGACGAGCAGGAGCTACGGCGCCACACGCAGGCGCTTGCGCTTCACCGGGCCGCAGGTTGGCAGGTCGCGTTCGCGGTCGAGCTGTTCGGCGGCTACCTGGAGGTCGGCGACGGACGCGTCGAGCGCGGGATGGCGCGCGTCCGCCGGGTCGTCGGACACATGCGCGACGTGCCCGCCGCGCCCGGCGGGCTGGGGATCAGCACGCGCGTGCTCGTGCAGGCCTGCGCAGCGGCCGCAGACGCGCAGGCCGGGCTGGCGGCAGCCGGCGAGGCGCTCGACGCGGGCGGCGGCAGCGCGGTCTGGGAGGCCGAGATCCGCAGGCTGCGCGCGAGCTTCCTCGCCGCGCTCGGGTCCACGCCGGTGGCGGTCGAGGCAGAGCTGACGCGCGCGCTGGAGACGGCGCGGCGCCAGGGTGCGCGCCCGTTCGAGGCCCGCGTGCGCGCGGATCTCGAGCGCCTTCACGCTCGCGCGCTCTGAAGAACGATCACAGAACGGTCGCCCGGCGATGATCGGCCGGCAATGGCGACCGACGACCAGATCACCCGCGATGCAGCCGTGCCGACGCCGGCCGCCGGCGCGCGCGTGTTCACCGTGCGCCTCTGGAAGGAGGACCTGGGCTGCGGCTCGGAGTACCGCGGCAGCGTGCGCGACGTCGTGAGCGAGGCGTTCCGCGGCTTCCGGGACTGGTCGGACCTGGTCGCGTTCATGGTTGCCCGACTGGAGCAGGAGGAGCGTCATGTCGATGGTTGAGGTACAGGCCGAAGTGCCCGACGAGGCTGCGCTGGCCGAGCTGCGCGCGCAGTTTCGCGGCGCGCTGCTGCGACCCGGCGAGGAGGGCTACGAGGAGGCGCGCCGAATCTGGAATGGAGCGATCGACCGTCACCCGGCGCTGATCGCGCGCTGCGCCGGCGCCGACGACGTCGCCACCGCCGTGCGATTCGCGCGCGAGCGGGACCTGCTCATCAGCGTGCGCGGCGGCGGCCACGCGGTCGCCGGCCATGCCGTCTGCGACGACGGGCTGATGATCGACCTGTCGCTCATGAAGGCGATCTGCGTCGACCCCGACGCGCGTACCGTCCGCGCTTCGGGCGGTGTGCTCTGGGGGGAGCTCGATCGCGCGACGCAGCGCTTCGGCCTGGCGACGACGGGCGGCATGATCAGCCACACCGGGATCGGCGGTCTGACGCTCGGCGGTGGGCTCGGAAACCTCATGCGCAAGCTGGGGCTGACCGTCGACAGCCTGCGCTCGGTCGACCTCGTGACGTCCGCGGGCGAGCACGTCCGCGCGTCGGAGGAGAGCGAGGCCGAGCTCTTCTGGGGCCTGCGCGGCGGCGGCGGGAACTTCGGCGTCGTCACCTCGTTCGAGTACGAGCTGCACCCGATCGGGCCGATGGTCCTCGGCGGCCCGATGTTCTGGTCGCTCGACGACGCGCCCGCCGTCCTGCGCGTTCTGCGCGACTTCATCGTCGACGCGCCGGACGACCTCGGCATCGCGCTCTTCACGCGCCTGGCCCCGCCGATGCCGTTCCTGCCGGCCGACAGGTACGGAAAGCCCGTCGTCATGCTGCTCGTCCTGTGGACGGGCGATCCCGCCGAAGGCCGCCGCGTGATCGAGCCGCTGCGCCGTGTCGCCACGCCGCTGGCCGACGTCGTGCGGATGATGCCCTACGTCGCGCTGCAGTCGCTGGGCGACAACGGCGCCCCGCACGGCAACCACTACTACTGGAAGTCGCACCGCCTGCCGAGCCTCGACGACGCGGTCATCGAAGTCCTCGTGGACGCCGTCGGGACGATCACGTCCCCGTTCTCACAGATCGGCGGCTGGCTGATCGGCGGGGCGGCGAGCCGCGTCGATCCGTCCGCGACAGCCGTCGGCGACCGCGAGACC
>DATMJM010000171.1:0-12435 GCA_035553935.1 Solirubrobacteraceae bacterium | reverse complement strand
GGCGGAGCCACGGCGGGCGGGCCGGGCAGCCCCGGCTGCGCGTAGAGCTCGGTCGTCCGGTCGTTGGTATCGCCCGCGAGCAGCACCTTGCCGCAGTCGTAGCCGCAGACCGCCGGATCGAACTTCACCCCCGTCGTGCTCGCCGACAGCACGACCGCAGGCACGGTGTTGGCGTTCGAGGACGACGACCCGCGCGGGATCGTCATCTGCCCGGCCGACTCCCAGGCGTTCGTCGCCGGGTTGTACAGCTCGGCCGCCGCGCCGCCGTTGCCGCCGCCCGCGACGAGCACCTTGCCGTTGGGCAGCAGCGCCTGGAACTGGTCGAAGCGCCCGAAGCCGAGCATCTGCCCCGTCGTGTCCCACGTCTCCGTGACCGGGTCGAACACCTCGCCGGTCTGGTTGTTCGGGAAGCCCGCCACAACCAGCACCCTGCCGTCGAGCAGGCGAACCGCGCCGCCGCGGGCGCGGCCGGTGTTCAGCGGCTCGGTCAACGTCCATTCGTTCGTGGCCGGGTCGTAGATCTCCGCCGTGCTCTGCCCGCCCGGGAACCCGGCCGGGATCAGCACGCGGCCATCCGGCAGCAGCGCCGCGTCGGTCGTCGTGCGCGCGGAGTTCAGCGGAGCGACCGCTGTCCAGCTGCCGGTCGGACCCTCGGTGGGATCGTAGAGCTCCACGACGTTCGTGGTGAACGTCGAGTTGCAGCCCGCGTCCGGCGGCGCGTCCTGCGGCGTGCACGTGCGTCCGCTCGCCACGAGCACCTTGCCGCAGTAGCTCGGCGGCGTCGCGGAGTCACAGGCGCCGCCGCGCAGCAGGATCGCCGAGTGCAGCGAGTGGCGCACGGTCATCGTGCCCGCAGACGACCAGGTCCCGGTTGCCGGGTCGTAGAGCTCCGCGGTTCGGCTGTTTGGCTGCGCGTTCGTCGTGAACCCGGCGTTGAAGCCGCCTGCGACGAGCACCTTGCCGCTGGGCAGCAGCGTCGCGGTGTGCGTGAAGCGATCCTCGCTCATCGAGCCGGTCGGGCTCCACGTCCGCGTCAGCGGGTCGTAGAGCTCGGCCGAGGCGAGCGCCGCGCCGCCCTGCGAGGCGCGGCCGCCGGCCGCCAGCACCTTGCCGTCGGGCAGCAGGGTGTACGTCGCGGCGAAGCGCGCCTGCTGCATTTCGCCGGCCAGCTCCCAGCTGCCCTCCGCGTAGGAGAAGCGTGCTGCCGGATTGGCCGGCGAGAGCTGCCCGCCGGCCATGACGCGGACGTGAACCTCCCCCGTCGACCCGGCGGGCGCGGTCACGTCGATCCGCATCGAGGAGACGACCGTGACATCCGTCGCGGTCGCGGCGCCGAACGTCACCTGCGTGGCGCCGGTGAAGCCGCTGCCGCGGATCGAGACGCGCGCGCCGCCGGACGCCGGGCCGGAGCGCGGCAGGACGCGCGTGACGAGCGGAGCCGCGGCGCTGGTGTCGGAGACCTTGATCAGGAAGCCGTCGGTGTTGCCGCCCGTCCCGCCGAAGTTCGGCTGCAGGCCGCCGGCCGTCGGCAGCTCGCCGTTGGCGAAGTTCTGCGACTGCCCGGCCAGGTAGGCGCCGCCCGATGCGTCCGCCGCGACCGCCGAGCCGCTGTCGCTGTTGCTGCCGCCGAAGATCGACGAGTGCTCGAGTTCGGTGCCGCCGGTCGAGACCTTGCTGAGGAACGCGTCGCCGTTGCCCGCGCGCAGCGATGCTGGGTTCACGAGCGGGAAGTCACCCGACGAGGTCGAGCCGGCGACGTACGCGGTGCCGCCCTGCACCGCGATCGCGTTGCCCTGGTCCGACGAGCCGCCGCCGAGGTACGTCGAGTACAAGCGGGTCGTGCCGTCGGCGCTGAGGCGGGTGACGAAGGCGTCGCCCTCACCCGCGAGCGAGCCCTGCAGCGCACCGGCGGTCGTGGGAAACGCGGCCGATTCGGTCTGGCCGGTGACGTACGCCTGCCCGCCCGAGACCGCGATCGCGCTCGCGCCGTCGGCGCCGGTGGGCGCCGGGCCGGCGCCGCCGACGCCCGGTCCGCCGAGGTACGTCGAGTACGCGAGCGCGCTGCCGGCGGCGTTGAGCTTCGTCACGAAGGCGTCCGTCTGGGTGCCGCCGGCCAGCGCGGGCTGCACCGCGTTCGCCGTCGGGAAGTTCGCCGACGCGGTCTGGCCCGCGATGTAGGCGGCGCCTGCGCCGTCGACGGCGACGCCGAAGCCGTCGTCGGCGGCCGCTCCGCCGAGGTACGTCGAGTACACGAGCGCGGAGCCCGCAGCGTTGAGCTTCGTCACGAAGGCGTCGCGCACGCCGGCCATCGCCGCCTGCAGCGCGTTCGCCGTCGGAAAGTTCGCCGACGCGGTCTGGCCGGCGACGTAGGCGCCGGTTGGATCGACCGCGATCCCGAAGCCGTCGTCGGCGGCCGTCCCTCCGAGGTACGTCGAGTACACGAGCGCGGAGCCCGCGGCGTTGAGCTTCGTCACGAACGTGTCGCGCACGCCGGCCATCGCCGCCTGCAACGCGTTCGCCGTCGGGAAGTTCGCCGACACGGTATCGCCGGTGACGTGGGCCTCGCCGCCGGGAGTGACGGCGATCGCCCGGCCGCGGTCGATGCCCGACCCGCCGATGTAGGTCGCGTACACGAGCGCCGTGCCGCCCGGGTTGAGCTTGGCCACGTAGGCGTCGGTCGCGCCGGCATTGGCGGGCTGGATCGCGTTCGCGGTCGGGAAGTCCGTCGCTGTCGTGCTGCCGGTCACGTAGGCGCTGCCGGAGCCGTCGACCGCGACGCCCGCGATCGAGTCGCCGCCCGCACCGCCGAGCATCGTCCCGTAGGACACGACGGGGTCGATGATGAGCTTGCGCGTGCGGTCGTAGTCGCCGATCCGCAGCCCGACGCGGTCCTCCCCGAGCAGCCGGTAGTCGACCGCGACCGACCGCTTGACGCCGCCGATCACCTGGTGCGCCACGGGTCGCTCCTGGCGCAGCTCGCCGCCGGCGGTGGCGATGCGCAGGCGCTTGCCGGCGTCCACCTTCAGCGACCGCGCGCCGTCGAACGTCAGAGCGATCTGCCCGGCGTCGGCGCCGGGCGCGACGATGTAGTCGTACTCCAGGCCCTTGCGCCGGGCGTGGTACTCGACGTCGATGCCGCGGAACGCGTTGCGGTACTTCACGCTGGCGTAGCCGGGCACGCCGGTCACCGACGGCGCCCCGCGGCCGCGCAGGTAGTTCGTGACGCCGGGCAGCCGCCTGCCGGCGACCGTCGCGGTGTTGCCGGTGGCGAAGCGCATCCGCACGACGTCCCGGCGTGACCGGCCGCCGGAGCGACGGCCCGCCAGCGCGAAGACCGCCTCATCGGCGGTCAGAAAGAGCGTGTAGCCCGGCCCGCGGGCGACGTACCGGACCTGCGCGTCCGTCTGGCCCCGGTTGCGCTCGAAGCGCAGCGGCAGCTTCGCGTATGCAGCGCCCGACGCGCCGTCGGCCGCGGCAGCGGCGCGCGTCTGCGCGACGTCGCGGCTCGTTCCGAGTCCTACTGCGGCAACGGCGAAGAGCGCCACCAGCGCAGGCAGCACCACGATCCGCATCGACTTCATCCCCGGCTCCCGTTCGACCTGTGCCGACCCGGCGTCCGTGCCGGCACCGCTGTGCAATACGTGGGGAGGCTATACGCACGAAGGCGGCGTGACCAGCGGGCGACCGCAGCTCAGCCGGCGCAGTCGCGCCGGAAGGCCTCCCAGTCCCACGTCTTCAGGAAGCGCTCGGCCGCGACCGTCGCGTTGGCGATCACCGTCGCCCGCTGCTGCGCCGAAGCGTCGAACTCGACGATCCCCACGGCGCTCGTGTCGACCTCGATCGTGCGGCGCCGCACGCAGGGGCGCTCGAGGTACGTCTGGTCGTTGCCGACGATCGCCGTGGCGATTACCTGCTCGAGCAGCTTGACCGGCCGCAGCGCGGGCAGCACGACGCCGGGAAGCAGCTCGGCGTCGCCCGCCGGCAGCTCGGGGACGACCTTCACGCCGAACGTCGGCCAGCGGGGCGGCAGCAGGTCGGTGCGGTCGAAGATCTCGATCGGGAAGTTCGACAGCACGCCGCCGTCGACGAGCGTCACCCGCTCGCCGGTCGCGCGGTCGCGGACGACGACCGGATCGAAGTACAGCGGGATCGAGAGCGATGCCCGCACCGCGTCGGCGACGAGCTGCTCGTCGGGATCGAGCCCCAGCAGCGCGTAGTCCCACGGCAGCCGCAGCAGGCGCCCGTGCGTGATGTCCGTCGCCATGACGACGAGCTTGTAGGCGCGCTCGGGCGGGAGCCTGGAGTCGGCCGCCGGATCGCTGCGGCGCAGGTCGGCGAACGTGCGGACGCCGAGCGCCTCGAGCTCCTCGCGCACGAACGCGTGGATGTAGTCGCCCTCGTAGGCGCCGCCCGAATGCAGCAGCGAGAAGCCCTCGCTGAGCAGCGGGATCCCGGGCGCGCCGCGGTCGGGCACGCGCGCGTACCGCAGGCGGCCCATCGCGCCGGCCAGCTCGCGCTCGCCGATCCCGGACGCGACGAGGGCGCCGGCGATCGCGCCGGCCGACGTCCCGGCGACGCGCTCGAACGAGTATCCCGCGCGCATGAGCACCGCGACCGCGCCGCCCAGCCCGATGCCCTTCATGCCGCCGCCTTCGAGGACGAGATCCGCTTCCGCCATCCTGCGACGATCGCACACATGACGATCCTCTGAACCGCTTCGTGGGCACCGCCGCGACCACGCATCCGACGCGATCACCGCATTTGCCCGCGACCATCGTCACGATCGCTGACATGCTCGACCGCGAGCAGAAGCCGATGCTCGCCAAGCTCGTGCGCATGCTGCCGGAGGGCGAGTTCGCCTATGAGCCCAAGTGGGACGGCTTTCGCTGCCTCGTGTTCCGCGACGGCGGCGAGATCGACCTGCGCAGCCACCACGGCCTCCCGCTCGCGCGCTACTTCCCGGAGCTGACACGCGCCCTCGTGGCGCTCGAGCCGGCGCGCTTGGCGCTCGACGGCGAGGTGCTCGTCCTCGAGCCGGCGCCTTCGACTTCGCGGCGCTGATGGCGCGCCTGCATCCGGCCGAGTCGCGCGTGCAGGAGCTGGCGCGGCGCACCCCCGCGATCTTCGTGGCGTTCGACCTGCTCGGCGTCGGCGAGCAGGATCTGCGCGGCGCTGCGTTCGACGAGCGCCGGGCACGCCTCGCCGAGCTCCTCGACGGGGTCGCGCCGCCCCTGTTCCTGACGCCGGCGACGCGCGACCGCCGTGTCGCCAGCAGCTGGCTCGAGCAGATCCGCGGCGGTGGGCTGGACGGCGTGATCGCCAAGCCGCGCGCCGGCCGCTACGAGGGTGGCGCACGCGCCATGCTCAAGGTCAAGCACGAGCGCAGCGCCGATTGCGTCGTGGCCGGCGTGCGCGCGACGCCGGACGGCGGGGTGCACGCAGGTCGACGAACACCGCCTGCGCCATCCCGCGAAGTTCAAGCGCTGGCGCGCGGACCGCGAGCCGCGCTCGTGCCGCCTGGACCAGCTCGACGAGCCGCTGGCGGCGCCGGCTCAGATGCTCGGCGCCTGAACGTGCCTCTGCTCGAGGCTCAGCACCTCGGCGAAGAGGTCGCCGTCGCGCGCGATGCGCTCGAGCACGTCGTCCATCTCGAACGTCAGCAGCGCCGGATCGCGTGCGTCCACGGCGTCCTGCAGCTCGCTCCAGCGCAACGGCGTCGACACGGTCGGCCGTGCCTTCGCGCGGACGGAGTAGACGCAGACCATCGACTTGTGCTCGGTGTTCTGTCCCCAGTCGATGAGCACCTTCCCGGCGCGCAGCGCCTTCGCCATCCGCGAGACCACGCGCTGGGGCCACTGCTCCTCGAGGACCTGCGCGATCGTCCGCGCGGCCGGCTTGGTCTGCGCGTAGCTCACGTCGCAGTTCAGCGGCACGTACACCTGCAGGCCCTTGGATCCGGACGTCTTCGCGAACGCGCGCAGGCCGGCGCCGGCGAGCATCTCGCGCAGCGCCAGCGCGACCTCGCCGCAGCCGACGACGTCCACGCCCTCGCCGGGATCGAGGTCGAAGGCCAGCGTCGTCGGACGGTGCAGATCGGCCCGGGTGTGCAGCGACGTGTGCAGCTCGATCGACCCGATGTTGACCGCCCACAGCAGGGAGGCGAGCTCGTCGACGACGCAGTAGTCGATGTTTGCCTGCTTGTCGCGGCTCCAGACGGGCGCCGTCTGCATCCACTCGGGGCGATGCTTGGGGCAGCCCTTCTGCCAGAAGCGCGGTCCCTCGACGCCCTCCGGATAGCGGTGCATGTGCAACAGCCGTTCGCGCAGGTGCGGCAGCATCACGTTGCCGACGCGGATGTAGTAGTCGAGCAGATCGGCCTTCGTCGTCTGCGTCCGCGGGAACACGACCCGGTCGAGGTTGCGGATCGGCAACTGCCGGCCGCCGACCTCGAGCGGCCCGTCGGGGGTCGCGCGCGCCGTTGCTGCGGTCTGCCGTCGCGCCATCGGACCGCCATCCGGATACCCCGCCGGGCGGCAAACCCACCCGTCGTGCTGGAAGAGCCGCGCGTGGGCGCTATCGCCCGGCGGCCGCGCCAGCGAAGCGCGGCAGCACCTCGCGGGCGTAGAAGTCCACGAAGCCGGCGTGGTCGGGGCCGATCTGCCCGACGTACACCTCGTCGAAGCCCGCGTCGACGACTGCCTGCACCGCCGCGACATGCTCCTCCGGGTCCGGGCCGCAGGCGATCGCGTCGGAGATGTGCTGCTCGGTCACGAGCGCCGTCGCCTGCTCGAAGTGGCGCGGTGACGGCAGGATCTGCGCGATCTCGCCCTCGAGCGCCTCGTTGGGCCACAGCCGGTGGGCCGTCCGTACGCAGTCGTCGCGGTCGGGGCCCCAGCACACCTTCAGCCCGCTCGTGGCGGGCCCGCTGCCGCCCTGCTCGCGATAGCCCTCCAGGCCCTCGCGGTCGGGACCGACCGACACGAAGCCGTCGGCGATGCGGGCCGCCAGCGCGACGGCCTTCGGCCCGAAGCCGGAGACGAGGATCGGCGGCGGCTCGTCGGGCAGCGAATACAGCCGCGCGCTCTCGAGCGTGTAGTGGCGGCCGTGATGGTGGGCGAATCCGCCCTCCCACAGCAGCCGGATCACGTGCACCGCCTCCTCCAGCATCTCCAGGCGCACGTCGGCCTCCGGCCAGCGGTCGCCGAAGACGTGCTCGTTGAGCGCCTCGCCGCTGCCGACGCCGAGCCGGAAGCGCCCCGGCATGAGCGTGGCTGTCGTCGCTGCCGCGTGCGCGACGATCCCCGGGTGAGTGCGCATCGTCGGGCACGTCACCGCCGTCATCCAGCGCATCGACCGCGTCGCGCGCGCCGCCGCGGCGAGCACCGACCAGACGAACGGGCTCTCGCCCTGCGCGTCGTTCCACGGGTGGAAGTGGTCTGACAGCCAGGCGCTGCGAAACCCGGCCTGCTCGGCATGCGCGGCAGCGTCGACGATCTCCGGGGCGGAGCGCTCCTCGGAGGAGAAGAAGATCCCGATCTCGCTCATGGCGCGTGGGTACCCGGCGCCGGCCGTTTGCCACATCGCGGACCCGGCGGCCTGTCGCCGGGTCCCGATGCTCCTGCGTCGCGCATGTGCAGCGGCCCGCGCGGGCACGCCGCGACCATGTCTTCACGGTGGCGGCGCGAGGAGCGCCTGACGCGCAAGATCGTCGGCCGCGGCGCTCGCCGCGGCAACTCGGCGCCCAGTCGCGCGGGCGACGTGCTGCGCCGGCCGCTGGTCTGGGGCGTCATGGCGTCGGCGATCGCGCTGACCGGCCGGCGCGGCCGCCGCGCGGCGCTGCGCGGCGCCACGTGCGCGGCGGTCGCGAGCCTGCTGCACCTGCCGCTCAAGCATGCGATCCGCCGCCCGCGCCCGCGCGGCGCGCGCCTGCTCGGGAGTCCGCTGATGACCTCGTCCTTCCCCTCCGGCCACACCGCCTCCGACCTGTCCTTCGTGTTCGGCGCGTCGTCGGAGGCGCCGTCGCTGTTCATCCCGCTGTCTGCGGCGACGGTCGCCTCGCACTGGTCGCTGATCCGCGCGCGCAAGCACTACCCGAGTGATGTCGTCGCCGGCGGGGCGCTCGCGCTCGCGGTGACGGCGGCGTCGTGGAAGCTGCGGCCGCCGGCGAGCGCGGGCGGCCCACCGCGCTGAAGCCGCGCCGCGTGCCGCGGCTCAGCCGGCGCACCGGCGGGTCAGCCGGCGGCGAGCACCGCGGACGCTGCGGCGCCCGCCGCCAGCCCGGCCACCGCCGCGCGCCGCCGCGTCAGCCACCAGGCGTACGAGCGCGACGTCGCCTCGTCGTCGAAGATCCCGTGCGCGCCGCGGTCGCCGGGCAGCGGCGCGTGCAGGTAGTCCGGCCGGCCGGGCCCGATCGGGATGTCGGTCTGCTGGCGGTCGACCGACGTGCGTGCGAGGTAGCGGTCCGCGAGACCGGGCGCGAGGCGGTTGCCGAGGATCGTCGCGATCGTCGAGCCGCCGACCAAGACCTCGCGCCGGCGATGCTCGCTGGCCCAGACGATCGCCTCCGCCGCGAGCTCGGGCTGGTAGACCGGCGCGACGGGTCGCGGGTGGCGGCGCAACGTCGTCCGGACCCAGCCGAACTGAGGCGTGTTCAGGCCCGGCAGGTGCACGCTCGCGACGCGCACGCCGCTGCCCTCGTGCATGAGCTCGCAGCGCAGCGCGTCGGCGAACGCGCGCGTGGCGTGCTTGGCCGCGCAGTAGCTCGCCTGCAGCGGGATCGCCCGATAGGCCAGCGCGGAGCCGACCATGACGATCACGCCGCTGTCGCGCGCGCGCATGCGGCGCAGCGCCGCGAGCGCCCCGTTGACCTGTGCGAGATGGGTGACCTCCAGGACGCGCCGGTAGTCGGCGGGGTCGGTCTCGTGCACGAAGGCGAGCGTCGCCGCCATCGCGTTGTTGACCCACACGTCGATCGGCCCGAGTTGCGCCTCGACGCGCGCCGCCGCGTCCTGCACCGCCGCGGCGTCGCTGACGTCGAGCGGCAGCGCGATCGCGCGCGCGCCGGCCTCCTGTGCCTCTGCGCGCGCCGCGCGAACGCGCGCGTCGCCGCCCGCCCGACTCCGGCACTCGCGCCGGTGATCACGACGACGCTCACGCCGCCGCCGTGCCCTGCCTCGACTGCGCCTCCGTCAGCGCCGGCGCGGCGTTGACGAGCCCGACGTGCGAGATCGCCTGCGGGAAGTTGCCGAGCAGCCCGCCGCCGGCGGGGTCGACCTCCTCGGCGAGCAGACCGAGGTCGCTCGCGGTGCCCGCGACCTGCTCGAAGACCTCGTGCGCCCGGTCGATGCGGCCCGCGCGCGCGTGGCACTCCGCCAGCCAGAAGGAGGCCGTCAGGAAGGGGCCGTCCTCGGCCCCCGTCCAGCGGCGGATCAGCCCGCCGTCGGCGAGCTCGTCCTCGAGCAGCGCGATCGTCGACGTCATCCGCGGGTCGTCGGCCGCGATGAAGTCCAGCAGGGGCAGCAGCAGCACGCCGGCGTCGAGGTGATCGGACCCGAACGCGCCCGTGAACGCGCCGCGGCGCTCGTCGAAGGCCTCGCGCAGGACCGTCCGGCGCAGCTCGTCGCGCTCCGCGGCCCATCGCCGGCGGTCGTCGCGCGCGCCCAGGCGGTCGGCGAGCGCCGCCGCGCGGTCGAGCGCCACCCAGCAGCCGACCTCGGAGACGACGTAGTGGCGCTCGCCCTCGCGCCCCTCCCAGATGCTCGAATCCCGCTCGCGCCACTGCTCGGCGGCACGGTCGGCGAGCTGACGCAAAAAGCGCGCCGTGAAGTCGTCGAGCCCGCCGAGCTCGTCGCGGATCGTCCAGGCGCTGTCGAGCACGTGGCCGAGGACGTCGAGCTGCTTCTGGCGCCACGCGGCGTTGCCGACGCGGACGGGCCGCGAGCCCAGGTGCCCGGCGAGGTGCTCGAGGCGGTGCTCGCTGAGGTCGCGCTCACCGTCGACACCGAAGACGATCTGCACCTGGTCCTCGGCCTGACAGGTCACGGCCGCGCGAACCATCCAGTCGAAGTAGCGCCGCGACTCGTCGCTGCAGGCCGAGGCCGACAGCGCTCGCACCGTCATCGCGGCGTCGCGCAGCCACGCGTAGCGGTAGTCCCAGTTCGCGTCGCCGCCGGCGACCTCGGGCAGCGACGTCGTCGCAGCGACGACGAGCGCGCCCGTCGGCTGGTACGTGAGGCCCTGGAAGACGAGGCTGGCGAGGTGGACGCGGTCGGCGTAGAGGCCGTCGTACGCGGCGTGCTCGGACGCCCACGAGCGCCAGGCCCGGGTCGTGTCGGCGAGCGTCTCGCGCGCGTCCAGCCGCGCCGGCGCCGCCGCGTACGTCCCGGGCGCGCGGTGCAGGACCCAGGCGGCGCTGTGCCCGGCGCTGAGCCGCACACGCGAGCGCGCGGTCGACCCGTCGATCGTCAGCGCGGCGCCGCGGCTGCGCAGGAACAGCCGCTCCGGGCCGCCGGCGGTCGCTACGCAGCCGTCGTGCTCGCGCTGGAAGCGCGGCACCGCCAGGCCGTACTCGAGCTTCGGCGCGCACTCCATGCAGACCGTCACCTCGCCCTCGAGCACCTCGGCCACGCGTACCAGGGCGCGCGGCACCTCGTGGCCGATCTCATGCCCGCGCGCCGGCGCCCAGCGCCAGCGCGTCGGTGAGCCGCAGCGTGCCCGACTGCGCGTGCATCATGGTCTCCAGCACGAGCGTGCCGGGCCGGTAGGCCCAGCTCGACCGGAACGGCTCGGCGGGGCCGATCGTCCAGTGCCCCGCCTCGTCGTCGAGCAGCGCGCTGAAGGCGCTCGGGCCGTCGAAGCGCGGCGAGGGCCACCAGTCGACGGCACCGCCGGACGTCACGAGCGCCGCCGTCTGGCGATCCGACAGCAGGGCGTGGTCGCAGATCGCTGCCGGCACGGCTGGCTCATACCCGGCGCGCCGGGCACGTCAACGAGCGGGCCGATTGCACGCGAGCGCGGCGACGGGTACAAGCTGGCGGCGTGACATCGACTCCACAGCCGACGCCGGACGGCCGCGCGCTGCGGCGCGCCGCCAGGCTGCTCGACGAGGCGGCGCAGCGCTCGCGCGGCACCGCGCACGAGCGGCTCGCGCGCCTGCGCGAGCTGGCGACGACGATCGCTCAGACGGCGCTCGCCGCCGCCGGCGCGTGGGTCCTCGCGACCGACGTGATCGGACACGCGCGACCGTTCTTCGCGCCGATCGCGGCGATCGTCGTGCTCGGCGTGACGCGCGGCCGCCACGCCGGCCGCGCGATCGAGCTGGCGGCCGGCGTCGCCCTCGGCATCTGCGTGGCCGACCTCATCATCGTCACGCTCGGGACGACGCCGCTGACGATCGCCCTCGTCGTCGCGCTCGCGATGACGGCCGCCATCGCGCTCGGCGGCGAGGCCCTGTTCGTCTCGCAGGCGGCGACCTCCGCGACGCTCGTCGCCACGCTGCCGCTGTCCGACCACTTCACGCTCGCGCGTGCGGTCGATGCGTTCGCGGGCGGCGCCGTCGCGCTCGCCGTCGGCTTCTTGCTGCTGCCGCTCGACCCCGTCCGCCTGGCGCGCAGCGCCGCGCACGCGGTGCTGGACGAGCTCGGCGCGCTGCTCGAGGATCTCGGCGCCGCCATGCAGATGCGCGACCGCGATGCGGTGATCGACGCGCTCGTGCGCGCGCGCTCGCTCGACGAGGAGCACGCCGCGCTGCGCGACGCCGCCGGGCTCGGCCTCGAGGTCGCGACCTACTCGCCGCTGCGCCGGCGCAGGCGCGGCTTGCTGGAGCGCTACCGCGACGCGGCCGTGCAGCTCGATCTCGCCATCCGCAACGTGCGGGTCATGGCCCGCGGCGCGCTGCGCGCCGTCGACCTGAACGACAACGTTCCGCCTGCGGTCGTCGCAGCGGTGCACGACCTCGCCGCCAGCGTCCATGCCCTACCCGCCGCGCTCGACGACCCTGCCGCGTCGCCCCGCGCGCGCGAGCCCGCGCTGCGTGCCGCGGCGCGAGCGACGCTGAGCCTCGAGAGCACGGCGAACCTCTCCACGAGCGCGATCGTCGGGCAGGTCCGGTCGACGGCGCTCGACCTGCTGCGCGTGCTGGGCGCCGAGCGCCAGGCCGCCGCCGCGCAGGTCCGCGCCGCCGCCGACACGGCGCGGCCGGGCTGACGGCCTGCGCATGTGGCCGCACGCAGAAGCGCCCGATCGCTCGGGCGCTTCGTGCCTATCGGGGCGTGGCGCAGCCTGGTAGCGCGCACCGTTCGGGTCGGTGAGGTCCCCGGTTCAAATCCGGGCGCCCCGATAGGCACGAAGCGCCCGAGCGATCGGGCGCTTCTGCGTGCGGCCACATGCGCAGGCCGTCAGCCCGGCCGCGCCGTGTCGGCGGCGGCGCGGACCTGC
>DATMJM010000170.1:0-4459 GCA_035553935.1 Solirubrobacteraceae bacterium | reverse complement strand
ATCGACCGTCGTGGCGGCTGCTGCCGCCGCCACGACGGTCGATTCTGCGATCGCGGAAGGTCGCCTGTCGACGGGGGCGGTGCGCCGCCTTGACGCGGCGGTGCGTGGCGCAGTCGCGGTGCCCGGTCGGTCATCGTATGCGCGCGCGCGGCGCGTCTACCAGCTGTCGGAGCCGCTGCCGCGACCGCTGGCGGTCGTCGCGGTGCGCGATACAGCGGATGTGCAGGCGCTCATGCGCTGGGCGCAGCGCGAGAGCGTCACCGTCGTGGCGCGCTCAGGCGGGCACTCCTACATTCGCCAGTCGGGCGGAACCGGCGCCGTCGTGGCGGACCTGTCGCGGCTGCGGGCGGTGCAGGTCGCCGCTGGCGTGGGCGAGGTCGAGGTCGGCGGCGGCGCGCAGTTGATCGACCTCAATCGGACGTTGGCTGCGCGCGGGGCGCTCGTGCCGAGCGGCTCGTGCCCATCTGTCGGGATCGGCGGGATCACGCTCGGCGGGGGGATGGGCCTGTCGGCGCGGCGACTCGGGCTGACGTGCGACCGGCTGGTCGCCGCCACGATCGTGACGCCCGACGGACGGCGCCGGCGCGTCGACGCGCGCTCGGAGGAGGACCTGTTCTGGGCGCTGCGCGGGGGCGGCGGGAGCTTCGGCGTCGTGACGTCGCTGCGGTTTCGCGTGCATCGCCTGCCGCATGCCGCGTGGGCATTGATGACCGTCCCGTGGGTCCACGCCGACGAGGCGCTGGCGCGCTGGCAGCGCTTGGCGCCACGCGCGCCGCGCGCACTGACGTCTGTCTTGACGCTGTCGGCCGGCACTCCGCCGCGGATGACGGTTATCGCGCAGCATTTCGGCGCGGAAGCCCAGCTGCGGCGCCTGCTGGCACCGATCGCGCAGATCGACGGGGCGCGGCTGACTACCGGCACGGATGGGCTGCTCGGGCTCGCCCGGCGTTGGGCGGGGTGCCTCGACGGGCCGCTGGCGGCATGCCATACGCGGGGCACGCGCCCGGGGGGAGGGCTGCCGCGGGCGGCCTTCGCGGCGTCGTCGATCTACCTGGTCTCGCGACTCGATGGGGCGGGTCGGCGGGCGCTGCTGACACGTGTCGCGAGGCGGCGGGGCTCCGGGACGGTGATCCTGGACGCATACGGGGGTGCCATCAACGCCGTCGATCCGGAGGCGACGGCGTTCGTGCACCGCGACGTGCTGGCATCGGCGCAGGTGCTGAGCTACCACGCGGCGCGGGCGAGCGCGGAGGCACGACGCTGGGTCAGCGGCACGCGAGCAACGTTGGCCCGTGCCGGGGGGCGCGGGGCGTACGCGAACTACGCCGACCCGGCGCTGGAGGACTTCGCGCGCGAGTACTGGGGCGCGAACCGGCCGCGACTGCGAGAGATCAAGCGACGCGTGGACCCCGATGGCCGGATCGGATTCGCGCAGGCGGTACGCCCGTAACGGGTTCGCAGGTCTGACGTCGTCGCTGCGCTGTGTCCCCCTCGTCAATCGCGTTGGCGTCTCGCGACATGAGCGGCATCTTCCTCAGGCAGGGCAGTTCGTAGGTGCGTGCGAGACGCGAGCGGCCACCCGACAGCCAGATCCTCCTGATGACCGAGGACGCGAGCGCGTCGGTGCAGCCCGACGCGTCGATCGAAGTCGCTGCTGTGGACGCCGCCCACGCCGCAACTCAGCGTCTCGGCTACGGCGTACCTCTGCTCACCGTGCGGATGAGCAGCGAGTAGCTTGAAGAGCACGGGCGTGGGCGTGTCGCGCGCCGTTCGTCGTCTCGCCGATCGGCGCGATGTGCGGCGGTGGATGTCTGGACGACGCGGGCGATGATCCGCACGCCGTCATCCGGGCCGGCGCGGCGTGAGACAATCGCGCTGTGGTTCGTGCGGTGGCCGAGCTCGAGCGGGGTCGCGAGTTCTACGCCGAGTGCGCGTGGGTCAAGGCCTTCGCCGCGCTGTCGGCGGCCGACGAGGTGGCGCGCCTGGGTGCGGCCGACCTCGAGCGGCTCGCGCGGTCGGCCTACATGCTCGGTCGCGATGACGACTATGTCGGTGCTCTCGAGCGGGCTCACGACGCGCACCTGGAGGCCGGCGAGCCTCTGTCCGCCGTGCGCTGCGCATTCTGGATCGGGCACAACATGCTCTTCCGCGGCGAGATCGCTCGCGCTCGCGGATGGTTCGCTCGCGCGCGGCGGCGGCTCGAGCGCGACGGCCGCGATTGCGCCGAGCGTGGCTGGCTGCTCGCTCCCGTCTGGCTGGCGCAGATGTCCGCCGGCGAATGGCAGGAGGCACACGCCACGGCGGCCGAGGCCGCCGCGATCGGCGAGCGCTTCGGCGACAACGACCTGGTCTGGCTGGCGCGCGACGACCAGGGCTGCGCTCTGCTCAAGCAGGGGCTCATCGAGGACGGGCTGCGGCTGGTCGATGAGGCGCTCGTCGTGGCCACCGCCGGCGAGCTGTCGCCGTTGGTAACCGGCATCGTCTACTGCAACACGATCGCCTTCTGCCGTGATGCCTACGAGATCGGGCACGCCCGAGAGTGGACCGATGCTCTGTCGCGCTGGTGCAACAGCCAGCCGGAGATGGTCGCTCACAATGGCCTGTGCCTGGTTCATCGGGCTGAGATGATGCAGCTGCAGGGTGCGTGGGCAGACGCGCTGGCCGAGGCGCGGCGCGCTGCGGAGCGCTTTACGGCGGGGATCCTGAACCAGCTCGCCTGCGGCAAGGCGTTCTATCGACAGGGCGAGATCCATCGCCTGCGCGGCGAGCTGGACGCGGCCGAGTCGGCCTACCGCGAAGCGAGCCGCTGCGGATGTGAGCCGCAGCCCGGCTTCGCGCTCGTGCGCCTCGCTCAAGGTAGGGCCGACGCTGCGGCCGCTGCAATCCGGCGCGCGGTGGGGGAGACGATCGAGCCGCTCAAGCGAGCCGTGCTGCTGCCCGCCTACGTGGAGATCATGCTCGAGGTCGACGACGTCGAGACGGCACGCAGCGCCTCGCGCCAGCTCGAGGAGCTCGCGCAGGGCCGGGGCAGCGAGGCGCTGCACGCGATGGCGGCTCACGCGCGAGCAGCCGTGGCGCTTGCGGACGGCGACGCTGAGACCGGCCTCGTCGCGGCGCGTCGCGCCGCCGAGCTGTGGCTCGAACTCCGGGCGCCGTACGAGGCGGCGCGCGCCCGCGTGCTCGTCGGGCTGGCGTGCCGCGCGCTGGGCGACGAGGACGCGGCCGAGCTCGAGTTCGATGCGGCGCGCGGCGTGTTCGTAGAGCTCGGCGCGGCGCGCGACTTCGCGGCGATCGAGTCGCACTCCTCAGACGGCGCGCCGGGCTCCGAGCACGGGCTGACGGCGCGGGAGCTGGATGTGCTGCGGCTCGTCGCGACGGGCCGCACCAACCGCGAGATCGCGTCGGCGCTCATCATCAGCGAGCGTACTGTCGCCCGTCACCTGCAGAACATCTTCGCCAAGCTCGGCGTCTCATCGCGCACCGCGGCGGGCGCCTTCACCTTCGAGCACGGCCTGCTCTGACCTGCCGCATGGTCACAGTTGACCACGTCGGCGTATCGCTGACTTTGGTCAGTTCCGCCGATGCGGCCGCTGTCCGCCAGGCGTAGCGTCGGCGGCGTTCGCAAGCTCAAGCCAAAGGAGAGCAATCATGTACGTGGTGGTGCTGCATGAGTTCCAGGACCCACCGACGGCCTTCGCGCGCGGTCAGAAGCTCGTCCTGAACGAGGGCGCCCCGGCCGCAGTGCACGGTCTGCAGTTCTACCCGAGCACCGACGGCTCACGGGCGGCGTGCCTATGGGAGTCCGATTCCGTGGAGGCGATCCAGACCTACGTGGACTCGACGCTCGGCGACTCCAGCGTGAACACCTGCTACGAGGTCGACGCCGAGCAGGCGTTCGCGGAGCAGCCGCTCGCGATCAGGACGCCTGCGGCGATCCGCAGGTGACGCAGCGACAAGCTCACCGGCCGTGACGGTGGCCGGGAGAAGGCGAGCTGTGATCAAGCTCGCCATCGACCCGGTCGCCGCCGGTCACTTCGTCCCGAAGCCGATGTTGACGCCGTTGGTGAGCACGACTCGGCCGTTCGCCTCGGTGCGCTCGCGGAGCATGCCGTCCAGGACCTGGCGCAGTCTCGCTTGCTGGTCCTCCGTGAGATCGAGATCCGCGATCACCATGTACGTGATCGGGTTGCTGTAGAACATCCAGTCCCACATCTCCTGTCCAGAGCGGAATGCCGGCCGCTCGGCCGTCCGCTCGGCGCGGACGTCCCTCAGTCCCGCATCAACCAGCCGCCGGCGCAAGACCTCGGGGTCGGCCACCTGGAACTCAAGCGGCGGCGGATCGTCCGGTAGGCCGGGGAACTCCGGAGCGACGACCTTCAGCGCGCTGATGAAGACCTGGAGGGTCTCGAACTCCGTCGGCGAGCGGTATGCGATCAGAAGCACGCGCCCCCCGGGCTTC
>DATMJM010000169.1:0-2404 GCA_035553935.1 Solirubrobacteraceae bacterium | reverse complement strand
CGGCTCCTCAGCCACCGAGGTGGTCCATAGTCTGCGGGGCGCATGGGCGCCCTGCAGATCCTCCATCAGGACCCCGGCTCGCGGGCGCGCGCCGGGGTCCTGCGGGTTTCGCACGGGGAGATCCGCACGCCCGCGTTCATCCCGCTGGCCACGAAGGCGACGGTCAAGGGCCTCGAGCCGCGCGAGGTCGCCGCGCTCGGCTACGACATGGTGCTGGGCAACACGTTCCACCTCTTCCTCGAACCCGGCGCCGAGCTCATCTCCCGCTTCGGCGGGCTGCACGACTTCATGGGCTGGCGCCGGCCGATCATCACCGACTCCGGCGGCTTCCAGGTCTTCAGCATGGGCCACGGGACCGTCGCCGACGAGATCAAGGGCCGCGCGCCGACGGGGCCGGAGCGCATGGGCCGCGTCCTCGAGATCGACGAGCAGGGCGTGCGCTTTCGCTCCTACATCGACGGCTCCGAGCGGTTCATGGGCCCGGAGACCTCGATGGAGGTCCAAGCGAAGCTGAACTCGGACATCGCGCTCGTCTTCGACGAGTGCACCCCGTACAACATCGACCGCGACTACACCGCGCGCTCGACGGAGCGCACGCATCGCTGGCTGGACCGCTGCCTGGCCTGGCACGCGGCTCACGGCCCGCAGGACCAGCTCGTGTACGGCATCGTCCAGGGCGGCGTCCACGAGGACCTGCGCGTCGCCTCGGCGCAGGCCGTCGCCGACCGCCCGGTCGGCGGGATCGCGATCGGCGGCTCGCTCGGGGCCGAGAAGGCGCAGATGTACGAGGTGGTCGAGTGGGCGGTCGCCGCCATCGACCGCGGCCGGCCGCGCCACCTGCTCGGCATCGGCGACGTCGACGACCTCATCCGCGGGGTCGAGCTCGGCGTCGACACGTTCGACTGCGCGATGCCGACGCGGCTGGGCCGCCACGGCGTCGCGCTCGTGCCCGATCCCGAGAGCCGCTGGCGCGTCGACCTGACCGGCGCGCGCCACAAGGGGTCGCGCGCGCCGATCATGGACGGCTGCCCGTGCCCCGCCTGCGGCGGCGGCCACTCGCGCGGCTACCTGCGCTACCTGCTCAAGAACCGCGAGCTGACCGCCGTGCGGCTGCTGACGCTGCACAACCTCGCCTACCTCGCGCGCCTCATGGCGGGCCTGCGCGACGCGATCGCGAGCGGCACGCTGCCGGCGCACGCGGCGGACCTGCGCGCCGGCGCCGCGCCCTGACGACGCAGACGGGCGCCGGCACGCTCAGCGCGCCGGCGCCCGGTCTGCCTCCTCCGCGCGTCGTCAGCCGATGGCGACGTCCTTGCGCACGACGCCATAGCCGTACGGCGCGGGCGTGCAGACCGCGTGCAGCGCGACCGTGTGCGCCTTGTAATCGTGGTTGCGGACCGCGCTGAGGTGCACCGAGACCGACGGCCAGCCCGTGGTGCCCGGGGCGTTCTCCTGCATCCGCGTGCGGAAGTCCGCCGTGCCCTCGCCGACGACGCTCGCGCCGCCGCCCAGCACGACCTTGCCTGAGGGGCAGTTCGCGGTGCTGCGCAGGAAGCCGCCGGCCGGCACCAGCGTGTCCTTGCGGACGACCTCGTAGCCGTCCGGGCGATACGCACAGACGGCGTAGATCCCGACGTTGTGGGCCTTGTAGTCGTAGTTGCGCATCGCGACGAGCCACAGCGACTGGGCCCCGCCATTGATCGTGCCGGGCGCCGACTCCTGCATCCGGGTGCGGAAGTCGGCCGTGCCCTCGCCGACGACCTGCATGCCACCCGCGAGGGCGACCTTCCCGGTGGGGCAGATCGCGGTGCTGCGCAGGAAGCCGCCGGCCGGCACCACCGTGTCCTTGCGGACGACCTGGTGGCCGTACGGCGCGCGGGCGCAGACCGCGAACAGCCCGATCGTGCGGGTGATGCCCGAGTCGTTGCGCATCGAGGTCAGCCACAGCGACTGTGCGCCGCCGCCGATCGTGCCGGGCGCCGACTCGAGCATGTTCGTGCGGAAGTCGGCGGTACCGGCGCCGACGACCTGTGTGCCGCCGCCCACGGTCACGCTGCCGGTCGGGCACAGCGCGCTGTCGCGCACGAACGGCGATGCAGCCTGCGCGGGACCGGCCGCGGCGGCGGCCGCCACGACCGCGCTGCAGCCGGCCATCAGCACGCCCCTGACAAGACGATGATTGCGAAGCATTTCCTACCTCCGGTCGACGCTTTGGTATCCGAAGCCGAGTCTGCTCGCGGCGGCCGCGGTCGGCATCGGGGCAGGCACCCATCGGGTGTGAGACAGCGCACGCTCGCCGGCGCGGCGCGGCGCGGCGCGGCGAGCTACCGCGTGTTGTCGTCGATGAGCGACGTCATCTGATCGACGACGTCGCTCGTGCTGTCGCCGTCGATCGGCGTGAGAT
>DATMJM010000168.1:0-2903 GCA_035553935.1 Solirubrobacteraceae bacterium | reverse complement strand
CCTCGCCGAGCGAGAAGACGACGAGCTGCAGGCTCGGATCGTTGGGCATGGTCGTTGGCAAGTCCTTGGCCGGGGGCGATCGGGTCATCGGCCGGGGCGCGATCAGCTTGAGGACGCTTTGCCGGCCCGCGTCGCGGACGTGAACGAGCGCCGAGCGAACGGCCTGCTGCGGGAGCATCGGCGCTTCTTCACGCTTGTGCTGAAGCGGCGACGCGATCGTGCCGAGGCGCTCGCGAAGCGACGATCAGCTGTCGCGCATCCACGTGCGGATCTGCTGCGCGACCCGCTCGGGCTCGCGCGCGGCGAGCTCCTCGACCTGCTGGCGAGCGGGGTTCTCGGCACGCTCGGGCAGCGCTGAGGCGACGGGCCCGCTCTCGAGGTGGGCCAGCGTCGTGGAAGCCTCGATCTCGCGCAGCCACTTGGGCTCGCGCATGAGCAGCTCACCCTCGCGGCGGCGCAGATGGCGGGCGCTGAAGAACACGAAGGCGAGCAGGCCCAGTCCGGCCGCGCCGTACTTGGCGTAGCCGAGCATGTCACCGCCGGGGGCGTGGCCGGGAACGTCCGCGTCGCCGGCCTCGGCGAACGCGATCTGGCTGAGCGCGAGCGAGTCGCCGCGCGCGAGGTCGATTCCGGCCGCGCTGGCGACCGCCTCCTTCAGCGGCGTGAGCTCCGCCTTCGGCACGGACTTGTCGACGATGAGCGCGACGTTGAGCCTGTTCACGGCGCCGGGCGCGACCTTCGTCCGGATGACGGTCTTGTCGACGCCGTACTGCCTCGTCGTCGACTTGCGGTCGTAGGACTGCGGCCCGCCCGCGCCAACCGCCTGCGCGTAGCCCGGGACGTTGCCCGTCGTGCCGGCCGCGCCGGCCGCGCCGACCGCGCCGCCGCCCTCCAGCTTCTCGGTCTCCGTGGTGTCCTTCAGCGGCGTGCTCTCGCCGTACTTCAGCTCGTCCTTCGTCGCCTCGTCGGCGTTCACGTCGGCGCTCACCTGCACCTCGGCCTTGCCGGCCCCGACGGTCCGCGTCAGCAGCGCGGCGAGGCCGGCCTCGAGCTGCGCCTCGTAGCGCGCCTGCACCGTCTGCTTGGAGACGCCGCCGGCGGCGCCGCCGTCCTCGCCGCGCGGCCAGAGCAGCACGCCCGCGCCGTCCGTGATCGAGACGTTGTCGAGCTTCAGGCCCTTGACGCTCGACGAGACGAGCTGGGCGATCCCGCGCACGGCGCTGGGCTCGAGCGTGCTCGACGAGCCGGTCAGCAGCACGGCGGCCGTCGCCGGCGTGGCGGACTCCGAGAAGAGCTGGTCCTCGGCGAGCACGAGGCGCACCTGCGAGCCGTTGACGCCCTGGACCTGGTCGATC
The DNA here is from genome assembly GCA_035553935.1 of Solirubrobacteraceae bacterium. Lineage (GTDB taxonomy): Bacteria > Actinomycetota > Thermoleophilia > Solirubrobacterales > Solirubrobacteraceae > CADCVQ01. The sequence goes on along the minus strand of DATMJM010000168.1, from coordinate 1,548 downwards.
GTCTTGGAGATCTGTCCCTCGAGCGCGCGCTGATAGGTCACCTGCTGCTGGAAGTCGCTCGTGCCGATCTTCTGCTTGTCGAACAGCTCGAAGCCCGGCTGCGAGCCCGAGCCGCCGCCGCCGAGGCCCTTGCCGGCAAGCGCGATCCGCGCCTGCGCGGTCTGCGACTTCTCGACGGCGAGCGCCGTGCCGTTGTTGCGCAGCTCGTACTCGATGCCCTCCTCGTCGAGCGCGGTGGCGACCTTTCCGGTGTCCGACGGATCCATCCCGGTCGACACGAGCGCGTAGCTCGGGCGGCCGGCGATCTGCATCCCGAGGAAGAGCACGGCGATGACGGTGATCGCACTGACCGCCAGGACGATGCGACCGCGCGGCGTCACGTTTGCGAGAAGAGCTTGCATCGGTTCCCCTGGCCTCAGATCTGGGTGTGGAAGATGTCCTGGACGGCCTCGACGGCCTTCGTGCGGATCTGCGACGCGAGCTGCATCGAGAGGCGGGCGCGCTCGACGGCCATGATGACCTCGGTCGGGTCGCTCGCGGTGCCCGCGGCGAGCTCGCGCGCGCCCTGCGCGGCGTCCGTCTGAAGCCTCTCGAGCTGACCGATCTGCTCGGCGAGCATGCCGCCGAACTGCGAGCCGTCAGCGTTCTGCGCGCCGTCGGCCGGCGCCGGGATCGCGGCGTCGCCGAGACCGCCGATGGACCATTCCCCGCCGGTGACGGCGAAGCTCGGATCGATCGGCATCGGCGGCATCAGCGCAGGATCTCCAGCGTCTTGGTGAACATCTGCTTCGTGGTCTGCATGACCGTGACGTTCGCCTCGTAGCCGCGCGACGCGGTGATGAGGTCGACCATCTCGGTGACAGGCTGGACGTTGGGCATCGAGACGTAGCCGCGCTCGTCGGCGTCGGGATGGCCGGGGTCGTACACGAGGCGGTTGGGCGTCGCGTCCTGCGCGATCGCGGCCACCCTGACGCCGCCGGAGGCGGCGTTCCTCATCGCGCCGTCGAGCGTCGCGCCGAAGGTGGAGCCGCTCTCCTGCAGCACGACGACCTTGCGCCGGTAGGGCTGACCGTCGGCGCCGCGCGTCGACTGAGCGTTGGCGAGGTTCTCGGCGACGACGTCCATCCGCAGCCGCTCGGCCGACAGGCCGCTGGCGGCGGTGCCGATCGCATCGAACAGGCTCATCAGCCGACACCCATCGCCGAGCGCAGGACGTCCGTGCGGCCGCGGGCGACCGAGACGAGCGTCTGGTACTCGAGGGCGTTGGAGGCCATCGTGGCGTTCTCGACGTCGATGTCGACCGCGTTGCCATCGAAGCGCATCGCGCCGGCGGCGGCGTCCGCCCTGGCCTCGAACGCCGCGGCCGCGACGGCCAGCGACGGCACGTCCTGCGCGAGCGCCGCCCGCAGCGTGGCGTGGAAGTCGACGTCCTTGCGGCGGTATCCGGGCGTGTTCGCGTTGGCGATGTTGCCCGCGATCGTCTCCTGCCGCAATCCGGCACCGGCGATCGCGGGCAACATCGCCAACGCGAACACGCCCGGATACCGC
>DATMJM010000167.1:0-5164 GCA_035553935.1 Solirubrobacteraceae bacterium | reverse complement strand
CGCCCCACGCTCATGCGAGCCGAGCGGACGTTGCGCCGTGTCCTTGCAGCGCGTCGGCGGGGGAGCGTGCAACGCGCCCATGAGCATCGTGCCGCCGCGCGAGGGTCGAGATTGTGAACGTCCCGAGAAAGCCCACGTCGCACACATGATCTTCACACCGTGGGCGTCGATCTCGGGCACCGTCCCGGCGGTCAACCGAGACTGGAGGCGGTATGCAGACTCGTAGGACGTTGCTGCGGCGCGGTGCGGCCGGAGCGGGCGGCGCGCTGGCGCTGTCGCCGGTCGCAAGCGCTCTGGCGAAGCCGGGCCGGCAGGCCGGCTATGGGCCGCTGGTGGAGGATTCGGCGGGGGTGCTCGACCTGCCGCGAGGCTTTCGCTACCGCGTCGTGCAGAGCGTCGAGGACCAGTTGTCAGACGGCGCACCGGTGCCGGGCGACTTCGACGGCATGGTCGCGGTCGCCGGTCCGCGGCACGCGACGATCCTCGTGCGCAACCACGAGCTGCGACCGAACGACACCGCGACGAAGGCGCCGGTGGCGGGTCGCAATCCCTACGATCCGGCCGCGCCGGGGGGAACGACGGCGCTCCTCGTCGGTCCCGACCGCAAGGTCGAGCGCTCGTACGTGTCGTCGTCGGGGACGCTGAACAACTGCGCCGGCGGCGGGACGCCGTGGGGCACCTGGATCACCTGTGAGGAGGACCGCACGACCGGTCACGGCTACGCCTTCGAGGTCGATCCCACCGAGCCGGAGAACAACCTCTCCAAAACGCCGATCCGCGCGATGGGGTTCTTCTCACACGAGGCGGTCGACATCGATTCGCGGACCGGCATCGCCTACCTCACCGAGGATGACTTCCGCGGCTCGCAGCCCGCACCGGAGCTGGAAGTGCCCGGCACGACTCGCTCGAGCTTTCTGTACCGCTACCTGCCCGACAACCGGGCGCAGCGACCGGGCGCGCTGCAGGACGGCGGCAGGCTGCAGGCGATGGCGATCCAGGCACGGCCGCTGTACAACATGGACCTCGGCCGCACGAGCGAGCGCTTCGTCGTGGTGTGGGTCGACGTCAGCGCCGAGGAGCCCCACGACGACGCGCTCGCCAAGGGCGCGGCGCGGTTTCAGCGCCTGGAGGGCTGCCACTTCGCCGGCGGCGCCTTCTGGTTCGACGACACCTCCGGCGGCGGGGCGCGCGTCGGCCAGGTCTTCCGGCTGATCCCGTCCGGCGACCCGGGCGGCGGCGGGACCGACACGCTGGAGCTGTTCCTCGAAGGCGACGGCAAGGACCAGATGGACGCGCCCGACAACCTCTACATCACGCCGTGGGGCGACGTCTGGCTGGCCGAGGACGGCGGCGACGGCAACCGCATCGTCGGGATCACGCCGCAGGGTGAGTCCTACGTGTTCGCCTACAACCGCCTCAACGACAGTGAATTCGCCGGACCGTGCTTCTCACCGGACGGGCACACGTTCTTCGTGAACATCCAGGACCCGGGGCACACGTTCGCGATCTGGGGGCCGTTCCCGCGCCGTAACGTCGGTGGCCCGCGAGCGATGGCGAGCGCCAGCCCACGGCACCGCTGGGCTCCGAAGGTCGCAGGCCAGCTGCGCGAGCAGGCCGCCAAGCACGGGATGACACCCACGGAGGCCGCCGCCTACGACCGTCTCGGCGTCACGCTCGCCTGACCACCCAAACCGCAGGCTCTGCGGGAGACAACGCGGTCTCCCGCGGCCCGCTCTGTGGACAACACGACCCCCCAGTAGACGACGATGCCGAACATCGGACCGATGGAGCTCATCATCGTGCTCGTACTTGCGCTGATCATCCTCGGGCCCAAGCGCCTGCCCGACGCAGGACGATCGCTGGGCCGCGGGATGCACGAGTTCAAAGACTCGCTCACCGGCGCCGGCGCGCCAGAACGCCGGCTGGCGTCTGAAGCCCAGGCCGACCGAGCCGCGCAGGACTGACGCACGGCGGCCGGCCGCGCCGCAGGGGGACAGCCGGCCGTCGCTGATCATCGGTAGGCGGCGGCGCCGCGAGGCGCGCGTCGTCAGGTGATCAGCGTGGCGGCCCGCCGGCGTGCGTGGCGTCGGTGAACTCGCGAAACAGCCCTGTGACGACGAACGCCGTCTGCTCGCCGATGTCGACCGCGTTGTCGCCGACGCGCTCGAAGGCGCGGGCGACGAGGATCATCGTCATCGCCCATTCGCGGGTGTCGATGTCGTCGCCGACGGCGACCGCGATGCGAAACACCTCGCGGTTGAGGCGGTTGACGTCGCGGTCGCGTTCGACGAGGTCCTCTGCCATCGCAACGTTGCGATCGGCGAACGCGCGCTTGCACTGCACGACCTCTGCACGTGCGGCGTGGCCCATCTGAACGAGCTTTGAGAGGATCTCCGCGCGCACGGGCGGCTCGTGCCCCGATAGCGGGATGAGCTTGGCGACGTTGACGCACTGGTCGCCCATCCGCTCGACGTGCTTGATGAGGTGCAGCAGCGCCGCGACGAGCCGCAGGTCACCGGCGACGGGGGCTTGTAGGGCCAGTAGCGACAGGATCCCCTGGTGGACTTCGAGGTAGCGGCCGTCGAGGCGGTCGTCGTCGGCGATCACGAATTGCGCGAGCTCGATGTCCTGGTGCTCGAGCGCCTCGACGACACGGTCAAGCTGGCCGCAGACGAGGTCCAGGCCGCCGAGGGCGCTGTGCTCGAGTGCTTGCAGCTCGTCTTGGAAGTGCCGGCGCGTGGGCGTGTCGCTCATCACCCGACCTTGCCGGTCACGTAGGCCTCGGTGCGCTTGTCAGACGGCGTCGTGAACACCCGTTCGGTGGCGTCGTACTCGACCATGCGGCCGGTGCGGTTTCGTTCGCCTTCGTCGAGCTCGACGGTGAAGAACGCGGTCATGTCCGAAACGCGCGCGGCCTGCTGCATGTTGTGCGTGACGATCACGATCGACATGTCGTCTTTGAGCTCGATCATGAGATCCTCTATCCGCGCGGTGGAGATCGGGTCCAGCGCCGAGCAGGGCTCGTCCATCAGCAGCACCTCGGGCTCGGTCGCCAGCGCGCGCGCGATGCACAGCCGTTGCTGCTGGCCGCCGGACATGCCGAAGGCGTTGGTCTTCAGCCGGTCTTTGACCTCATCCCACAGCGCCGCGCGCGTGAGCGCGCGCTCGACGACGTCGTCGAGGTTGCCCTTGCGCCCGATGACGCGCGGCCCGAAGGCGATGTTGTCGTAGATCGACTTGGGAAACGGGTTGGGCTTTTGGAAGACCATCCCGATGCGCTTGCGCACCTCGACGGCGTCGACCTCGGCGGCGTAGAGGTCCTGCTCGTGAAAGAGGACGCGCCCGTCGACCCTGGCTGACGGAATGAGGTCGTTGGTGCGGTTCAGGCAGCGAATCAGCGTCGACTTGCCGCAGCCCGACGGGCCGATCAGCGCGGTGATCGTGCGGTCGTGGACGTCGAAGTCGATGTCGCGCACGGCGGGCACGCCGTTGTAGCTGACGGTCACGTCCTGGATGTCGAACATGACCGGCCGCTTGAGGATGTCCTCCCCGGAGGCGCCATGCGCTGTCGTCACGGGCGATCCCGGGGTCGGATTCGTTGAGGCGGCGCTGCGCACGGCTGAGCTGATGATGTCATTGGATGCCCGGTTCATCTACCACCTCGTGGCGTAGCGGTTTCTCAGCCAGATCGCAAACGAGTTCATGACCAGGAGTACGCCGAGCAGGACGATGATTCCGGCGGCGGCGAGGATCCTGAACTCTTCCTGCGGACGGGCCACGTAGTTGAAGATCGCGACGGGCAGGGCGGTGTAGCTTCCCTCGAACGGTCCGTCGGGGTTGAACGTCACGAACACGGTCGCCCCGACCAGCAGTAGCGGGGCTGTCTCCCCGATCGCGCGCGACAGCGCGAGGATCACGCCGGTGACCATGCCCGGGATGGCGGCGGGAAGCACCTGGCGGCGCGTCGTCTGCCAGCGCGTCGCGCCGAGCGCCAGCGCCGCTTCGCGGATCGAGCTGGGAACGGCGCGCAGCGTTTCGCGGCAGGCCAGGATGACGGTCGGCAACACCAGCAGCGAGAGCGTCAGCGAGCCGGCGTAGGCGACGAAGCCGAGGTTCAGCGGGCCGCGCACGATGATGCCGAGGCCGAGGATGCCGTACACGATCGACGGCACGGCGGCGAGGTTTTGGATGTTGACCTCGATCAGGCGGTTGTACCAGCGCGTGTTGTCGGCGAACTCCTCGAGATAGATCGCCGTGCCGATGCCGAGCGGCACGACGGTCACGATGACGCCGGCCATGATCAAAAGCGTCCCGAAGATCGCCGATTGAAAGCCGCCCTCCTCGGCCTGGCTTGAGGGCTGGTTGGTCAGCAGGTCGCTGTTGAGCCGCGGCCAGCCCTTGGCCGCCGCCTGGACGATCAGGGCGATCAGCCCGGCGATCGCGATCAGCGCAGCGCTGAAGACGACGATCTGGAAGAGCAGGCCGCGCACGCGGTCGCCGGCCGGCTGTGATCCGAGCCGCTCACGAGTCGCTGCGCCCGCCGCACGGGCGGTCGCGTCCGCCGTCCGAGATGCGTGCGTGGTCATTCGTAGATCTCGCGGTAGCGGCGCACCAGGCGGATGCTGAGCAGGTTCATCGCCAGCGTGATCAAGAACAGCAGCGCCCCGACGGCGAACAGCGTCTTGTAGGTGATCGTGCCGAAGCCGACGTCGCCCGTCGCGGTGGTCGCGATGAACGCGGTCATCGTCTGGATGCTCTCGGCCGGGTTCAGGGTGAGCTTGGGCGAGTTGCCGGCCGCGATCAGCACGACCATCGTCTCGCCGATCGCGCGGGAGATCCCCAGCACGAAGGAAGCCACGATGCCCGACAGCGCACCGGGCACGACGACGCGGGTGGCGACCTGCATCCGCGTGCCGCCCAGCGCATAGGCGCCCTCGCGCAGCGCGTGGGGAACGGCGCGCATCGCATCGTCGGAGATCGACGCGACGATCGGCACGACCATCAGCCCGAGCACAATGCCGGCGGCACCGGCGCTGAAGATGCCCGGTGGGTCGCCGAGAAATGCCGGCCAGACATCGCGGATGAGCGGCGTGATGAACGTCAGCGCGAAGAACCCGAACGCGACCGTCGGGACGCCGGCGAGCACCTCGAGCGTCGGCTTGAC
>DATMJM010000166.1:0-3471 GCA_035553935.1 Solirubrobacteraceae bacterium | reverse complement strand
CACCGGAGACGATCGTCGGCTTCGAGTCGCCCAACCGCGTCGCGGCGTCGCTGGCGGTGCTGGCGGCGATCGACCCCGACCGGCCGGCCGCGGTCTGCCGCGAGCTGACGAAGGTCCACGAGGAGATCGTGCGCGGGAGCGCCGCCGAGCTCGCCGAGCGCTACGCGGCGCAGTCGCCGCGCGGGGAGGTCGTGCTCGTGATCGGCGGCGCGCCGGCGGGCGAGCCTGAGCTCGCTCCGGCGCTCGCCGCGCTGCGCAAGCTCGTCGCGGCGGGCGCCAAGCCGCGCGCCGCGAGCTCGGTCGTCGCGTCGCTGACGGGGGTGAGGCCCAACGCGCTGTACCGCGCGCTGATGGAGGAGGAGCCGGCAGGGTGATGCGGCTGTACCGCGCGCCGTTCTCGACGAACGTCGAGCGGGTGGCGCTGGCGCTCGCGCACAAGCGCCTCGAGGTGAGCTCCGTCTGGATCGACTACGCCGACCGCTCGCCGGTCGAGCGCGTGAGCGGCCAGCCGCTCGTGCCGGTGCTCGAGTTCGACGACGGCACCGTCGTGCACGACTCGATGCAGATCGTGCGGGTGCTGGAGGAGCGGGTGCCGTGGCCGCCGCTGTACCCGCCCGACGTGCTGGGCCGCGCGCAGATCATCCACTTCATCGACTGGTTCAACGACGAGTGGAAGGTCGCGCCCAACGCGATCGAGTCCGAGATCGGGCGCGAGGCGCCCGACGTGGCGGTGATCGAGCGGCTGGCGGCCCGGATGGCGGGCGCGCTCGATCGCTTCGAGCTCATGCTCGACGGCCGCGACTACCTCATGGGCCACACGTTCTCGGCGGCCGACTGCGCGGCGTATCCGTTCCTGAAGTACGCCGCTTGGCGCGATCCCGCCGACGACGAGCTGTTTCACCGCGTGCTCGACGGCTACCAGCAGCTCGGCGACGACCACCCCCGGCTGGCGGCGTGGATCGCGCGGATCGACGGACGCCCGCGGGCGTGACGTCCCGCAGGCGCGAGGAGGTCGCCTCGTCGGTGTGCGACGGCGACACCGTCCGCCGCGCGGCGCTCGCGGTCGCGATCGTCGTCGGGCCGAAGAGGGGCGCCGGCGTTTACGCCGGCCGCGCGGCGCAGAACATGATGTCGCGGCGTCCAACGACGCGATCGGCTCCTGTCGCGACGGCGTCGCCGACGCCGAGCGGCTGCGCGCGGGCTCGGGCACGGCTAGGACGAGAAGTCGCTGCCGGCCGAGGAGTGGGTGGCGCGCGCCGACCGGCGGCCGTTCGAGGCGATCGTCCAGGAGCTGTAGTGCGCCGTCTGGCACCTTCGTCTGTGAAGAACCACGCACGATCGTGTGCCGCGAGTGGCGCGCCGCGCGCGGCCCGCGGGTGGACGTCGTAGCGTCGCGGTCGTGCACCGGCTGCGCGACGTCCTTCTCCTGCTGTCGACCGCCGCCGTCGCATCCGTGCCCGATCGGGCGGCCGCCGGCGCGCGCGGATGGCAGATGCCCGTCGACGGCGAGATGCTGCGGCGCTACGCGGTCGGACCCGACCGCTATGCGGCGGGTCAGCACCGCGGCGTCGACCTCGCAGCGCCGCTGGGCACGACGGTTCGCGCGGCCTGTGCCGGGCGCGTGAGCTTCACGGGCCGCGTGCCGCGCGGCGGGCGCACGGTGAGCGTGCGCTGCGGGCGCCTCGTGTCGACCTATCAGCACCTGGGCGACGTCGCCGTGCGGCGCGGGCAGGTCGTCGCGGCCGGCATGCCGATCGCGACCGTCGGCCGCGCGCGGCCGCGCCCGCACGTGCATCTCGGCGCTCGGATCGCGGCGACACGGATGTACGTCGATCCGCTGACGCTGCTGTCGCGCGCGCCGCGCGCCGGGCCGCCGCCGCTGCCGCTGCGCCCGCGGCCGACGCCGCCCGGTCCGGCGCCCGGCGGCCCGGCGCCGGTGCCGGCCCCGCTGCGCCCGCTCGTGCCGGCGCCGGCCGCCGTGCGCGCGCCGCCACCACGCCCGGCGCTGCCGTGGCCGGTCTGGCTCGGCCTCGCGCTCTTCGGCCTCGGGCTGCCGCTCGGCGGCGTCGTGCACGTTCGCCGCCGGCGGCGGCGCCGGGTCGCGGCGCGCGCGCCGCTGGCGGTGCGCTGAGTCCGGGCGAGGCGAAGCTCTGGGCCCGGCCGGTGCCGGCGGCCGGGGGCGCCGCGGACGCGCGCCGCCGAAGCAGACGACGGGCGGCCGTGGCGTTCGAGGCGCGGATGTCGCACCTGGTGCGACACGACCGGGCGACGCGCGGGTCGCGAACGTCGCGACCCTGCCGGCCGCGGCGCCGGACCGGTCCGCGCACAGCGACTAGCCTGCGCGAGCGATGCCGTTCTACGTGACCACGCCGATCTACTACGTCAACGCCGCCCCCCATCTCGGCCACGCGTACTCGACCATCGCCGCGGACGTCATCGCGCGGCACATGCGCCAGCGGGGGGAGGACGTGTTCTTCCTGACGGGCACCGACGAGCACGGCGAGCCCGTCGCGCTCGCGGCCGAGCGCGAGGGGCTGACGCCGCAGGAGCTCGTCGACCGCAACGCTCCGCGCTTCATCGACCTCATGCCGCGGCTGAACGTCTCCAACGACTTCTTCATCCGCACGAGCGATCCCGAGCACATGGCCAAGGTGCAGGAGGTCCTCGGCCGGATCCGCGACAACGGCCACGTCTACGAGGGCGTCTACGAGGGCTGGTACTGCCCGCGCTGCGCGGACTTCAAGGGCGAGAGCGAGGTCGGGCCGGACAACACGTGCCTGATCCACAAGACCCCGCTGGCGCGCGAGAAGGAGGACAACTACTTCTTTCGCCTGTCGGCCTTCCAGGACGACCTCATCAGGCTGCTCGACGAGCAGCCGGACTTCGTCATGCCGCGCCACCGCTACAACGAGGCGCGCTCGTTCATCGAGTCGGGCCTGCAGGACGTCTCGCTCAGCCGCTCGACGTTCAACTGGGGCGTGCCGGTCCCGTGGGACCCAGGCCACGTCTTCTACGTCTGGTTCGACGCGCTGCTGAACTACTACACCGCGCTGTCGTACGCGACGACGGCGACGACCTCACCGCTCGCTTCTGGCCGGCGCAGTACCATCTCATCGGCAAGGACATCCTGAAGTTCCACACCGTGTTCTGGCCGGCGATGCTGATGGCGGCGGGGCTGCCGCTGCCCGAGCACGTCTTCGTCCACGGCTTCCTGCTCATCGGCAAGGACAAGATGGGCAAGTCGGCGGGCAACGCGATCGATCCCTTCAAGATCATGGACCAGTTCGGCACCGACGCGCTGCGCTTCTACCTCATGCGCGAGGTCACGTTCGGCCACGACGGCGCCGTCTCGGAGGAGGGCTTCCGCGCGCGCTACGACTCCGAGCTGGCCAACGACTTCGGCAACCTCGCCAGCCGCACGATCGCGATGGTCCACCGCTACCGCGACGGCGTCGTCCCGAGCGCCGAGCT
>DATMJM010000165.1:0-9510 GCA_035553935.1 Solirubrobacteraceae bacterium | reverse complement strand
GGCGCACGCTGACGAGCTCGTCGTCGTCGCGGATGTTGATCGCGATGATGCCGTCGGCCTTGATCGGCGTGTTGTAGGCCTCGAGCTCCGTCTTCTTGACGATGCCGCGCTTGGTCGCGAAGCAGACGTACCGACCCTCGCTGAAGTCGCGCGTGGAGAGCACGGACTGGATCCGCTCGCCCTCGCGCAGCGGCAGGACGTTGACGAGCGCGCGCCCCTTCGCCGTCCGCGAGGCCTCCGGCAGCTCGTAGACCTTCGATCGGTAGACCTTGCCGCGGTTGGAGAAGAACAGCAGGTAGTCGTGCGACGACGTCACGAAGAGGTGCTCGATGAAGTCGCCGTCCTTCATGTCCATGCCCGTCACCCCGCGCCCGCCGCGCTGCTGGGCGCGATAGGTCGTCAGCGGCAGCGACTTGATGTAGCCGGACTTCGTGATCGTGATGACCATCTGCTGCTCGGGGATGAGGTCCTCGATGCCGATCTCGTCCTCGGAGTCGGTGATCAGCGTGCGGCGCTCGTCGCCGAAGCGGTCGGCGATCTCCTCGAGCTCCTCGCGCACGATCTCGTAGACGCGCGCCTCGCTGCCCAGGATCTCCCGCAGCTCGCCGATGCGCTCGACCTTGTCGTCGTGCTCGGTCTTGATCGAGTCGGCCTCGAGCGCCGTGAGCTGCGACAGGCGCAGGTCGAGGATCGCGGACGCCTGGATCTCCGTCAGCGCGAAGCGCGCCACGAGCTCCTGGCGCGCGTTCTCGCGGTCGCGCGACGCGCGGATGAGCTCGATGATCGCGTCGAGGTTGTCCAGCGCGATCAGCAGGCCCTCGAGCACGTGCACGCGGCGCTCGAGTACGCGCAGCTCGTGCTGCGTGCGCCGCACGATGATCTCGCGCTGGTGGTGGACGTAGTGCTTGATGACGTCGCGCAGCGACAGCGTCCGCGGCACGCCGTCGACGAGTGCGACGACGTTGACCCCGAAGGTCGTCTGCAGCGCCGTGTGCTTGTAGAGCTGGTTGAGGACGACGTCGGGGATCTCGTCGCGCTTGAGCGTGACGACGACGCGCATCCCGCCACGCTCGGAGGAGTGATCCTCGAGATCGGCGATGCCGGCGATCTTCTTCTCGCGCACGAGCTCGGCGATCTTCATGACGAGGCCGTTCTCGCCGCCCTTCTTCACGGCGTAGGGCAGCTCGGTGATGATCAGCGCCTCGCGCCCGCGGCCGACGTCCTCGCTGTGCGCCTTGCCGCGCACGCGCACGCGGCCGCGGCCGGTCTCGTAGGCGTCGAGGATGCCCTGGCGGCCGAGGATGATCCCGCCGGTCGGGAAGTCGGGGCCGGGCAGGTGCTGCATGAGCGCGGCGGTGTCGATCGCCGGATCGTCGATGAAGGCGATGACCGCGTCGACGACCTCGCGCAGGTTGTGCGGCGGGATGTTCGTCGCCATGCCGACGGCGATGCCCGACGAGCCGTTGACGAGCAGGTTCGGGAAGCGCGCCGGCAGGACGACCGGCTCCTGCTTGCGGCCGTCATAGTTGGGCACGAAGTCGACGGTGTCGGCGTCGAGGTCGCGAAGCATCTCCATCGCCATACGCTCGAGGCGAGCCTCGGTATAGCGCATCGCCGCCGGCGGGTCGTCATCGATCGAGCCGAAGTTGCCCTGGCCGTCGACGAGCTCGTAGCGCATGGAGAAGTCCTGCGCGAGGCGTACCAGCGCGTCGTAGATCGCCGAGTCGCCGTGCGGGTGGTAGTTGCCCATCACGTCGCCCACGATCGACGCACACTTACGGTAAGGCCGCGTCGGCCCGAGCCCGTTCTCGGACATCGCGAACAGCACGCGCCGGTGGACCGGCTTCAGGCCGTCGCGCACGTCGGGCAGCGCCCGCCCGACGATGACCGACATCGCGTAATCGAGATACGCCGAGCGCATCTCGTCCTCGAGCGCGCGCGGTTCGACGTTGCCGCCGCCGAGGATGTCGATCGAGCTCACCGGCGTACCACCGTCACACGTCCAGGTTGGCGACGAGGCGGGCGTTGTCCTCGATGAACTGGCGGCGCGGCTCGACCATGTCGCCCATGAGCGTCGAGAAGATGAGGTCGGCCTGCGCGGCGTCCTCGATCTCGACCTGCGCGAGCGTCCGGCTGGCCGGGTCCATCGTCGTGTCGCGCAACTGCGCGGCGTTCATCTCGCCGAGGCCCTTGAAGCGCTGCAGCCCGATGCCCTTCTGCGCGACCGTCATGACCGCCTCGCGCAGCGCCTGGAACGACAGCGCCTCCTCCGTCGCGTCACCCAGCTTGACGGTGAACGGCGCACGGCCGGCGAGCTCGACGAGCTGCGAGTGCACGCGGGTGAAGTTGCGGAAGTCCTGGCTGTCGAACAGCCGCCGCGGGATCGGCAGGACGCGGGCAAGGCCGCTCTTGGGCTCCACCGCGCGGACGGTGATCGTCACCTCGTCCTCGCGCACGAGCGATGTCTCGTAGGGCGCGTTCTCGATCCCCTCGCGCTCGATGAGCTCGATCGCGGCCTCGGCCGTCGAGATCTGCTCGTCGAGCACGCCGGACTCCTCCAGGAACGTCACGACGTCGTTCGTGTACTCGGCGCGCAGCGTCGACGACCAGCCCTCGTACTGCTTGAGCAGCCGCGAGAAGCGCTGCCAGCGCGCCTCGGTGAGCTTGAACTGCGTGGCCTCGCGGTCGAAGACGAGCATCTTCTCGAGCTTGTCGGCGAGGAGGATCTGCTCGAGCTCGGCGTCCTTCTCCACGTAGCGCTCGCTGGAGCCCTGCTTGAGCTTGTAGAGCGGGGGCTTGGCGATGTACACGTAGCCGGCCTCGATGAGCTCGGGCATCTCGCGGAACAGCAGCGTGAGCGCGAGCGTGCGGATGTGCGCGCCGTCGACGTCGGCGTCCGTCATGAGGATGATCTTGTGGTAGCGCGCGTTGTCGATGTTGAACTCGTCGCGCACGCCGGTCCCGATCGCGGTGATCAGCGCCTGGATCTCGGTGTTGCGCAGCACCTTGTCGATGCGGCTCTTCTCGACGTTGAGGATCTTGCCGCGCAGCGGCAGCACCGCCTGGGTGTTGCGGTCGCGGCCCTGCTTCGCCGAGCCGCCGGCGGAGTCGCCCTCGACGATGAACAGCTCGGCCAGCGAGGGGTCCTTCACCGAGCAGTCGGCGAGCTTGCCGGGCAGCGTCGAGTTCTCCAGCGCCGACTTGCGCCGCGTCAGGTCACGCGCCTTGCGGGCGGCCGCGCGCGCCTGCGCCGCCGACACCGCCTTGCGGATGATCGCGTTCGCCTCGGCCGGGTTCTCCTCGAGAAACTCGTTGAGGCACTCGTAGACGACCGAGCGCACGAAGCCCTCCATGCCGGGATTGCCGAGCTTCGTCTTCGTCTGGCCCTCGAACTGCGGGTCCTGCAGCTTCGCGGAGATGACGGCCGTGAGCCCCTCGCGGACGTCCTCGCCGGTGAGGTTGTCGTCCTTCTCCTTCAGCAGCCCGCGCGCCTTTGCGTAACGGTTGAGCGCCATCGTCAGTGCGGAGCGAAAGCCCGACAGGTGAGAGCCGCCCTCGTGCGTGTTGATGTTGTTGGCGAACGAGAACACCGACTCCTGGTAGGTCGTGTTCCACTGCATCGCGACCTCGACCGCGCCCTCGTCGCTCTCGCCCTCGAAGTAGACGACCTTGCGGCCGATCGACTCTTTGTTGGCATTGAGATAGCGCACGAAGTCCTCGATGCCGCCGTCGTACTGAAACGACGCCGACGCGCGCTCGCCGCGCTCGTCGGTGATCGAGATGCGCAGGCCGCGCGTCAGGAAGGCGGTCTCGCGCAGGCGCTGCTCGAGGACCGAGAAATCCAGCGTGGTCGTCTCGAACACCTCGGCGTCGGGCCTGAACGTGATCGTGGTCCCGGTCAGCTTGGAGGGCTCGCCCTTCGCGAGCGGTCCCTGGGGGACCCCGCGCTCGTAGGTCTGTCGCCAGACGTGGCCGTCGCGGCGGACCTCGACCTCGAGCAGCTCCGACAGCGCGTTGACGACCGACAGGCCGACGCCGTGCAGCCCGCCGGAGACCTTGTAGCCGCCGCCGTCGCCGAACTTGCCGCCGGCGTGCAGCACCGTCAGGACCACCTGGACGGCGGGAAGCTTCTCCTTGGCCATCATGGCGACCGGGATGCCCCGGCCGTCGTCGACGACCGTGACGGAGTTGTCCGGGTGGATCGTGACGTCGACGCGCGTGCAGTGGCCGGCCAGCGCCTCGTCGACGGAGTTGTCGACGACCTCGTAGACGAGGTGGTGCAGGCCGCGCACACCGGTCGACCCGATGTACATGCCCGGCCGCTTGCGGACCGCCTCGAGGCCCTCGAGCACGGTGATGTCCTGCGCGTCGTAAGAGCCCGCACGCGTCTTGCCATCGAGCTTCTTGTCGTCCTTCGCCACTGAACCTCCGTACGTGAGAAAGCCCCGGGTCCGCGTCGTTCGCAAGACGGGCCGGGGCCGGTGCTGCTCGTTGTCATAAGGGTAGCACAAACGCATCACAAACCCTACGGGACGATGTGCCAAAAGACCTGCAAAATGCAGCAAAGACGGGTTCGGTGCGCGGCTCGAGCAGCCGCCTCAGCGGGGGTGGCGCCGACCTGCCGTCGCGGAGCAGCGGATCGACTTCACGCGGGCGCATCCGAGCGCCTCGTTGAGCGCGTCCACGAGCACCGGCCCCATGAGCTCGATCTCCTGCATCCAGACCGCCGAGGAGCACAGCAGCGTCACGGTCCCGTCGCGCTCGGACACCGGTCGCGCCTCGCGCGCGATGACGGGTCCGGCGGCGCCCTCCCAGGCGCGTTGCACGTCGGCCAGCAGCGTCGCGGGCGCCAGCCGCTGCGTCAGCGCCTCGACGGCGCCGGCCAGCGGTCGGGGGGCGCGGCGCTTCACCGCACGCCGGTCCCTCGCCACGCGGCGCCGGTCGCGGGTGCGCCGCGGCGTGCCGTCATGCGGCCGCCCTCGTGTCGCCCAGGACGGCGCCGCCCGCCACCGCCAGGCGCGTGACGTCGCCGCCCTCGGCGCCCGGCACGTGCGCGACATCGGTCGTCGTGATGATGCTCTGGCCGGCGCCGCGCAGCAGATCGGCGAGCATCGC
This sequence comes from Solirubrobacteraceae bacterium, assembly GCA_035553935.1. Lineage (GTDB taxonomy): Bacteria > Actinomycetota > Thermoleophilia > Solirubrobacterales > Solirubrobacteraceae > CADCVQ01. The sequence goes on along the minus strand of DATMJM010000165.1, from coordinate 4,395 downwards.
CCGCCGATCGGGGTCGAGCTCGCTCATGACGTCGTCGAGCAGCATGAGGGGCAGCGTGTCGCGCGCCTGCGCCAGCGCGTCGCGCTCGGCCAGCAGCAGGGCGAGCAGCGCCAGGCGCTGTTCGCCCTGCGACCCGTAGGAGCGCAGCTCGCGGCCGTCGCGCAGCGCCACGATGTCGTCGCGATGCGGCCCGTGGCCCGTGAAGCCGCGCTCGAGGTCTGACTCGGCGCGCTCGGCGAGCTCCTCGGCGAGCTGCGTGGCGCCGGCCGCGCGCGAGCGCGGCCGGTAGCGCAGCTCCGTGGCGGCACCGAGACCGAGCGCGGCCGCCAGCGCGGCGAAGCGCGGCGCGATCAGGTCGACGGCGGTGGCGCGGTCGTCTCGCAGCGCGATCCCATGATGGGCCAGCTCGGCATCCCACGCGCGCAGGGAGGCACGCGACGCGCGGCCGCTGCGGATCGCGGCGAGCAGCGCGTTTCGCTGCGCCAGCGCGCGGCTGTAGGCGCGCCGCGTGGCGCTGCGGCCCGGCCGGCTCGCGGCGACGACCTGGTCGATGTGCGAGCGCCGCAGCGCCGGCGGGCCCTTGACGAGCTCGAGGCGGTCAGGCATGAAGACGCAGACCAGTGGGCGCATCTCGACGTCGACGAGCCGGTCGACGAGCACCCCGTCGGCCTGCAGCCGCTTGGCCTCGCCGGGGCTGAACCCGACCGCGACCGCGTGCGCGTGGCCATCCTCGTCGCGCAGGTCGACCTCGACGCGCGCCGTCGACGCGCCGAAGCGAACGACCTCGCGCTCGTTCGACGTCCGGCACGAACGCCCGGTGAGCCCGAAGTACAGCGCCTCGAGCAGGTTCGTCTTGCCGGCGCCGTTGCGCCCGTGCACGACCGTGAGGCCGGGGCCGAGCTCTACCTCCGCGCGCTCGTAGCTGCGGAACTCGCGCAGGCGCAGGCGCGTCGCCAGCATCGCGCCACTAGACGTTGAGCCTGATCGGCATGATCAGGTACAGGAAGCCGCTGCCGTCGGCCGACTCGATGAGACCGGGACGCAACGGGCTGATGAGCTTGAGGACGAGGTCGCCGCCGTCGGCGCTCTCCAGGCCGTCGCGCAGGAACTCCGGGTTGAAGCCGATCTCGAACGGTTCGCCGGCGAACGGCACCGGCAGCGACTCGCTGGCCTCGCCGACGTCGGGCGTCTGCGCCGAGACCGTCAGTTCGCCCTCCTTGAACGCCAGCCGCAGCGGTGCGTTCTTCTGCGCCATCAGGCTGATGCGGCGCACGACCTCGGTCAACTCGCCCGAGCCGAGGGTGAGCTCATGCTCGTAGGCCTCGGGCAGCAGCTGGCGGTAGTTCGGGAACTGACCGTCGATCAAGCGCGATGACAGTACGTCGCCGCCGACCTGGAACACGATCTGGTTGGTGCGCACCGAGACGGTCAGGTTCTGCGCGCCGGCCGACTGCGCGATCCGCGCCAGCTCCTGCAGCGCGCGGGCGGGCACGTTGGCCTCGAAGCCGCGCTCCAGCGGCGCCTCGAGGCGCGTCTCCTTGACGCTCAGCCGGTAGGAGTCCGTGGCGACCATGCGCAGCTCGTCGGCCGTCGCCGAGACGAGGATCCCCGTGAGGATTGGGCGCGTCTCGTCGCGCGAAGCCGAGCGGGCTACGCGGTTGATCGTCTCGGTGAACGCCTGCGCGGGCACCTCGACCACGTCGTCGTCGCCGGCCTCCGGCAGCGGTGGGAAGTCCTCGGCGCGCAGCGTGCGGATGTGGAACGTCGCCGAGCCGGAGACGACCTCGACGTCCTGCTCGGCCGGGCGCAGCTCGAAGGTGGCCTGCGAGCCCGGCAGCGAGCGCGCCACCTCCAGCATGAGGCGGGCCGGCAGCACGACCGTCCCCTCGCGCTCGACGTCGGCCTTCAGCGGAACGCGCAGACCGACCTCCATGTCGGTCGCGCGCAGCTCCGCCCCGGTGGTGGAGGCGCTGACCTGGACGCCCGAGAGCGCCTGCACGGCGCTGCGGGTGGAGGCGACGCGCGACACGATCGCGAGCTGTCCGACGAGGTCGGCGCACGTGGTCGAGAACTTCACGAAGACGACCTCGAAGAGAAGATGATGGTCATAGGGCGTGTGGAGATGTGCACAACGTAGGGCAAGCACGCAACACGCGGGCGGCACGGAGATCGCAGCGCGCGCAGGGCTGTGCAGAGTCTGTCAAGTGGCGCGGTCGTCAGGAGACGCGGTGAGGCGGCGCTCGAGATCCTGCACAAGCGCCTGTGCAGCCGGGTCGGCGGCGAGCTTCTCGCCGGCCTTGCGGCAGGCGTACATGACGGTCGTGTGATTGCGGCCGCCGAAGCGCGCGCCGATCGTCGGCAGCGACGCGCCGGTGTGGCGACGGGCGAGGTACATGGCGACCTGCCGCGCCCAGGCCACGCGGGCGCCGCGCGCGGCCGACACGAGCTCGTCACGGCTGACGCCGAACGCGTCGCAGGCCACCTGCTGGACGTGCTCGATCGTCGGCGGCTCCGGCCGGCTGGCGGGGCGGGGCGCGCGATACAGGCCCGCGAGCACCTCTTCGGCGAGCGCGGCGTCGATCGGACGGCCCGTGAGGGAGCCGAACGCGACCACCCTGATCAACGCGCCCTCGAGGGTGCGCGCGTTGGCGGTGATGCGCCGTGCGATCGCATGCAGCGCGCCCTCGTCGGCGAGCTCGATGCCGTCGTGGTGGACGCGCTTGCGCAGGATCGCGAGGCGGGTGGCGAAGTCGGGAGGCTCGAGCTCGGCCACGAGCCCCGACTGGAAGCGTTCGAGGAGGCGCTGCTCGAGCGCGCCCATGTCGGCAGGCAGCCGGTCGCAGGTGAGCACGAGCTGGCTGCCGGTCTCGTAGAGCGCGTTGAACGTGTGGAAGAACTCCTCCTCGGTCCGGGCCTTGCGCTGCAGGAACTGGACGTCGTCGATGAGCAGCACGTCGGTGTCGCGGAAGCGCGCCTTGAAGTCCTCGGTGCCCTTGCACTGGATCGCGTTGACGAACGCGTTCGTGAAGCGCTCGGCGGTCGTCGAGCGCACGCGCAGGCCGCCGCCGTGCGCGCGGATGTAGTTGCCGATCGCGTGCAGCAGGTGGGTCTTTCCGAGGCCCGGCGGCCCGTAGAGGAACAGCGGGTTGTACGCCTGTCCCGGCAGCTCGGCGACCGCGAGCGCGGCCGCGTGCGCGAAGCGGTTGGAGTCGCCGATGACGAACTGGTCGAACGTCAACTTCGGATGCAGCTCGCCCGCTTCGCCGTCGGCCGGCGCCACGGGGGACTGCGCCGGACGCGGCAGATCGTCCGGCGACGCATCCGGCGCCACGAGCTCGACCGCGGTGCGGGGCCCGAGCACGGCCGCGGCGCATGCCCGCAGGACGGCCGCGTAGCGGTCGGCGACCCAGCTGCGGATCTCGTCGGGCGCCGCCAGCACGAGCGTGTCGCCCACGAGGGCCCGCGGCTGCAGGGCGGCGAGCCAGATCTCGTATGTCGAATCCGGCACCGACGCGCGCAGCCCGGCGCGGATGGAAGCCCAGTCGCGGGCGAGCTGCGGGTCGAGACCAGGCGTGATCGACTCCTTCGGAGCGGACGTGGCGAGACGGCGGAGGAGCCCGGCGAGCAGCCCGGGCGGCGGCGAATATACCAGCGCCTCGGCAGCCCTCCGGCCGGCCTTCGGGGAGAGCCCGCTCGTCGCGAGAAAAACCTCCCGCGCCCGGTTGCGGCACTTGGTTTGCGCTAGCATCGGCACCCGCCGCACCGCGGCGAGCGAGTCCCCATGAAGCGCACCTACCAGCCCAAGAAGCGCAAGCGCGCACGCACCCACGGCTTCCGTCAGCGGATGCAGACGAAGGCCGGCCGCATGACGCTCAAGCGCCGCCGCGCCAAGGGCCGCAAGAAGCTCACCGTCTGACGCCGCGCAGGCACGGGGCGCCGCCGCCGACTGTCTAGGCTCCGAAGCGTGGACGAACCGCTTCCGCGCATCCCGAGCCCACGTCGAGCGCGCCGCGGGCGCCTGTCGCGCAGCGCGGAGTTCGAGCGCGCGTACCGCCAGGGCCGCTCGCACGGCAACCGCCATTTCGTGCTCTACGCGTTCCCGCGCGACGCCGGCTCGGCGCAGGAACCGCGGCTGGGGCTGTCGGTCTCGCGCAAGGTCGGCGGGGCCGTCGACCGCAACCGGGTGAAGCGGCTCGTGCGCGAGGCGTTCGCCGCAGAGGCGCAGGTCGTCCCCGCTGCGCATGACCTCGTCGTGGTCGCGCGTCCCGCAGCGCGCGAGCTTGCGCAGCGCGACGGGCTCGAGGGCGTGCGCGCCGCGCTGCGCGAGCTGCTCGAGCGGGCGAGCCGCGCATGAGGGCGGCCGTCCGCGTCGCGCAGGCGCCGATCCACCTGTAC
>DATMJM010000164.1:0-7369 GCA_035553935.1 Solirubrobacteraceae bacterium | reverse complement strand
CGTCAGCCCACTGCTGCTGGCGGCCTGCCTCGCCGTCGGCGTGACCTCCAGCGTCGTGCCCTACGCGCTCGAGCAGGTCGCGATGCGGCGCCTCCCGCGGGCGCGCTTCGCGCTGCTGCTGGCGCTGCTGCCGGCGACCGCCGCCGTCATCGGGGCGATCGTCCTCGAGCAGATCCCGGGGCTGCTCGAGTCCGCCGGCATCGCGCTGATCGTGGCCGCGGCGTCGCTGCGGACGCACGCCGAGCTGGAGCCCTGAGCGCCGACGCGCACAACTTCCGGCCCTACGGCCGGTTACAGTTCAGCGGAGACTGCCGCATGGAGGCCGGAGCGCTCAGAGCACCCGCCGCAATCAACCGGATCTCGGTCACGGCGCCTCTCCTGCGGCTGCGCTCGGACGAACAGCTCGTCGCGCTGTTCCGCGCCGGCAACGACGCGGCCTTCAGCGTCATCCACGACCGCTACCGCCAGCGGCTGTTCGCCTACGCGCGCCAGATGCTCGGCGGCTCGCGCCAGGACGCCGAGGACGCGCTGCAGGACGTCTTCCTGCGCGCCTACTCGTCGCTGCGCGGCAGCGACCGGCCGGTATCGCTGCGCGCGTGGCTGTACCGCGTCGCCCACAACCGGTGCATCGATCATCTGCGCAAGCCGGTGCCGCCGCCGATGGACCTCTTCGAGACGTCGCGCAAGCCGCTGCACGACCCGATCAGCGAATCGGAGCGACGCGAGGATTTGCGCCGGCTGATCGAGGACGTCCGCCGGCTGCCCGAGCAGCAGCGCTCCGCGCTGCTCATGCGCGAGATCGACGGGATGAGCTACGCCGAGCTCGCCGATGCGCTCGGCGTGTCGCTGCAGGCCGTCAAGTCGCTGCTCGTCCGCGCCCGGATCGGCCTCGTCGAGGCGGTCGAGGCGCGCGACGCCGCGTGCGCCGAGATCCGCAGCGATCTCGCCGGCTCGTTCGACCGCGGCGTGCGCGCCAGCGGGCGCGCACGGCGCCATCTGCGCGACTGCGCCGGCTGCGCGGAGTACCGCGTCGCGCTGCGCGGCGTGCGCCAGGGGCTCTCCGCGCTGGCGCCGGCCGGTCCCGGACCGCTCGCCGCGACGCTAAAGCTGCTCGGGCTCGGCGGGGCGGCCGGCGGTGGTGCGGCCGGCAGCGCGGCGGGTGGCGGCGTCGTCGTGGTCGCGGGCGGCGGCACGGCCGCGAAGGTGACCGCGGTCGTCTGCTGCGCGGCGCTGGCCGCCGGTGGCGCGGCCGAGGTGACGCACAAGCTCAAGGAGCCGTCGCGCGGCGCCGGCACGCCGGCGGCGGCCAAGCGCTCCAGCGCCGCTCCGGCGCCCGCGATCTCGGCGCGCCGAACGGGCGCCCGCATCGCGCCGGCGGACGGCAGCGCGTCGCCGGCGGGTGCGGCGCAGGCGGCTTCCGGTGCCGCCGTGAAGACGGTCGCGATCCGCCGCAGCACGACCTCGCCGACGCGCGGCGTCGCACCCGTGGCTGCGGCGCCGGCCGGCGGCGCGGCCGACGAGCTGACCGGCGGCGCGGCAGCGCCCGACGAGAACCAGGGCTTCGGCCACGGCGTCGACGGGCTCAGGCCGGCCACGGAGCTGCCGGCCGGCGGCTCGGCGCCTCCCGTCCTGCCGGCCGCGAGCGGCGGCACGACGGCGCCCGCCGACGCACCGGCGCCCGCGCCTTCGGCGGCCGCGGCGGCCGTCGCGCCGAAGCCGTAGGTCCACCGACCTTCGAGTAGCGTCGTAGGGATCGACCGCTACCTCGCAACGCTCGATCACGAGACGCTGCTCGTGCGCCGCGGACGGCGCTCGCGCTGCTTCACGATCGTCGCCGTCCACTCCACGGCGCGCGGTCCCGCGCTCGGCGGCTGCCGGATGTGGCATTACCGCGACTCGCGCGCGGCCGTCCGCGACGCGCTGCGGCTCTCGCAGGCGATGACGTTCAAGTCGGCGGTCGCGGGCCTCCCGCTAGGCGGTGGCAAGGGCGTCATCATGGCGCCCGATCCCGCTGGTGCCGGCGCGCCGCGCAGCCGTGGCCGCAGCCGTCGCGCGGACGCCCTGCGCGACTTCGGCGAGACCGTGGAGGCGCTCGGCGGCAGCTACATCACGGCCGAGGACGTCGGCACGTCGGCGCGCGACATGCAGCTCATCGCCTCGGTGACGAGCCACGTGACCGGCCTCTCACGCCGCCACGGCGGCTCGGGCGACCCGAGCCCCTGGACGGCGCTCGGCGTCGAGTCGGCGATCCGCGTCAGCTGCGAGCGCGTGTTCGGGACGGACTCGCTCGCGGATCGGACGATCGCGATCTCCGGCTTGGGGAACGTCGGTGGCCGCGTCGCGACCGCATGCGCGAAGGCCGGCGCGACGCTGCTCGTGACGGACATCGACCCGCGCAAGCGCGCGCTCGCCGACGGCCTCCGGGCGCGCTGGGTCGAGCCCGGCGAGGCGCTCGGCGCGGCCGTCGACGTGTTCGCCCCGTGCGCACTCGGCGGGCTGCTGGACCACGACAGCGTCGCACGGCTCGGCGCGCCGATCGTCGCCGGCGCCGCGAACAACCAGCTCGCCGACGACGACGTCGCCGAGCTGCTCGCCGCACGCGGCGTGCTGTGGGCGCCGGACTTCGTCGTCAACGCCGGCGGCATCATCAACATCTCCGTGGAGCTCGACCCCGGCGGCTACGACGCGCGCCGCGCCGGCACGCTCGTGCGCGGCATCGGCGACACGCTGCGGCGGATCTACGACGATGCGGCGGCGCGCGAGGTGACGCCGCTGGCGGCTGCGATGGCGCTGGCGCGGCGGCGGCTGGCGGAGGCGGGCGGCTGACGACGCGTGTCTCTCGGGCTCGGACCCGAGAAACGCGCGCCGCAGCTCACACGACCGGCCGCACGCCGCCCGCCGGCGGCCACTGCGGCCGCTCGACGCCCGCCGGCAGCCGTCCCTCCTCGGCGAGCTTGTCGAGATGCGCCAGCAGCGTGGCGGTCGCGGCGAGCCGCAGGCTCGCCGGTGCGTCGTCCCATGCGCGGTCGAGCAGGTCGTCGATCGTGCGCAGGCCGTCGTCGAGCGCCGCGACGAGGCGGCGCTCGCGGTCGGCGCGGTGGGCGAGGTAGCGATCCAGCAGCGCGGCGGGCTCGCTGACGGGCGGCCCGTGCCCGGTGCACAGCAGCTCGAGGTCCATCGCGCGCAGGCGCTGCAGGGCCGCGAGGTAGCCGCGCAGCGCGCCGGGGTCCGGCGCGACGAAGACGCTGCTCTGCGCGAGGACGGCGTCTCCGGTGAAGCAGACGGCGCCGTAGACGAACGCGAGGTGGTCGGTCGCATGCCCCGGCGTCGCCACGACCTCCAGCGGCCCGACGGTGTCGCGATCGCCGATGAAGACGTCGGCGCCCTCCCAGCGTGCCGCGGCGACCGGCACGCCGCCCGCCGCCGCGCGGACCGCCGCCGTCGCGCCCGCGTGGTCGGCGTGGTCGTGCGTGAGCGCGATGCCCGCAGCGCCGCCGCGCCGCGCCGCCTCCGCCAGCACGTGCTCGACGTGGTCGTCCAGCGCAGGCCCGGGATCGACGATCCAGCACGGGTCGCGGCCGGCGATCCACGTGTTCGTGCCCGTCAGCGTGAACGGCCCGGGATTGTCGGCATGCACGAGCGCCACGTCGAAGCGATCAAGCGCCACGCGCCCAACCTTATGGCGCGCCGCGCGAGGCGCTCAGCCGGCCGCGAAGCGGTAGACCGACCCGCCGAGCGAGGTGACGTAGACGCGCCCGCGGGCGTCCTCGCCGAACGACGAGAGCTGGCCGACCTTCCGCACCCCGGGGATCGCCCTGTCGTCGCGCGCCGACCCCGCCGACAGCTTCACCGAGCGCAGCTCGCCCTTGCAGTAGTCGCCGTAGACGTAGCGCCCCTGGAGCGCCGGCACGCGGCGGTCGCGCACGACGTAGCCGCCCGTGACCGAGCAGTTGCCGTCGGCGTGGGAGAGCTCGAGCACCGGCGGCACGTGACCGGGCGCGGACTCGCCGGGGTCGATGCCGGGCGTCCGGCGGCTGCCCTCGAACGGCCGCCAGCCGTAGTTGACGCCGCGCGCCCGGCCCTTCCTGGCGAAGTCGATCTCCTCGATGGCGCCCTGGCCGACGTCGCCGATCGCCAGGTCTCCGGTGGCGCGGTCGAACGAGAAGCGCCACGGGTTGCGCAGCCCGTAGCTGTAGATCTCGTCACGCGCGCCCGCGCGATCGACGAACGGGTTGCTCGTCGGCACGCGGTACGGCCGGCCGCCCGAGCGGCGCGGGTCGATCCGCAGGATCTTGCCGAGCAGGCTGCCGAGGTCCTGCGCGTTGCCGCGGGCGCCGTGCCGGTCGTTGGCGCCGCCCCCGTCGCCCGTGCCGATGTACAGCAGGCGGTCGGGGCCGAACGTCACGAGCCCGCCGTTGTGATTGGCCTCCGGCTGGCGGTAGACGAGCACGAGCCGGGAGCTGTCCGACAGCGCGCGGTCGGCGCTGGAGCGCGAGCGGCGGTACTCGACCACGCGCTGGTCGCCGCTGCGGTCGGTGTAGTTGACGTAGAAGCGCCGCGTCCGCGCGTAGTCGGGCGCGAAGGCGAGCGACAGCAGCCCCTGCTCGCCGCCGGAGGTGACGAGCGAACGCAGGTCGAGGAAGGGTCGCGACAGGCGCTTGCCGGCCCGCACGACGCGGATCACGCCGTCCTGCTCGACGACGAAGATGCGCCGCGTGTCGCGGGGTGGGGCGGTGACGTACAGCGGTGAGTCGAAGCGCCCGACGCCGACGAGCTTGACGCCCCTCGCCGCCGACGGCCGCGCCTGCGTCGTCTCGCCCGAGGCGGACGTCACGGCGTTCGTCGACGTGCTCGTCGTCTCGGCGGCGCTGTCGTCCGATCCGCAGGCGGCGAGCACCGACAGGGCGATCGCGAGCGCAAGCGCGAAGACGGCGCGGGGCACGTGCGCAGCATGCCACGCCGCGCGGCGCCCGCGCGCCGGTACGGTGCGGGCGCATGCACGCTGCCCTCGTCGTCATGGCCAAGGCGCCCGTGCCGGGGCGGGTGAAGACGCGGCTGTGCCCACCGCTGGACGCCGAGCAGGCCGCCGCGCTGGCCGAGGCGGCGCTCGCCGACACGCTGCAGGCGGTCGCCCGGACGCCCGCCGCGCGGCGCGTCGTCGTGCTCGAGGGCGCGCCGGGCTCGTGGCTTCCGGCCGGCTTCGAGATTCTCGCCCAGCGCGGCGCGAGCCTCGGCGAGCGCCTGTCCAACGCGGTCCGCGACATCGGCGAGCCGCTGCTGCTGCTCGGCATGGACACGCCGCAGGTCACGCGCGCGCAGCTGCGGGCCGCGCTCGACGCGCTGGCGCGTCCCGACACCGACGCCGTGATCGGGCCGACGGAGGACGGCGGCTACTGGACCGCCGGCCTCGCCGCACCCGATCCGGCCGCCTTCGACGGCGTGCCGATGAGCACTGCGGCGACTGCGGCCAGGCAGCGCGCGCGCCTGGAGGAGCTCGGCCTGAGGACGAGCGAGCTGCCGGCGCTGCGCGACGTCGACACCTACGACGACGCCGTCGCAGTCGCCGCCGCCGCGCCGTGGACGCGCTTCGCGGCGACGCTCGAGCTGCTCACAGGCTGACGAGCCGCGTCGCCGTCGCCTTCCACGTCGCGGTGACGCGCACGCCCGGGGCCAGGTGCAGCCCGCTCACGGCGGCGCCGGTGATCTCCGCGACGAGCGGCTGCGGCGCGGCAAGGCCGACGCGCACGCGGTTGCCGACCCGAGTCACGCTGACGACCTCCGCCTCGAGGACGTTCTGCGCCGATCCCTCGACGTGCGCGCCGGCGGGTTCGAGCGAGATCTCCCACGGGTGGACGCTCAGCGCGACGGCTCCCGCGCCGCGGTCGATGCTCGTCGCGACGCCGCCGCCGTCGAGGTCGACGACGGTCGTCTCGCCGCGGCCGGGCCGTGCGATCCCGGTCAGCACGACCGCGCCGGTGAAGTCCGCGATGAAGGCCGAGCCGGGCGCGGCGGCAAGCTCCCCCGCCGTGCCCTCCTGCACGATCCGCCCGTCGTCGATCACCGCGACGCGGTCGCCGAGAACCGCGGCCTCCGTGAAGTCGTGCGTGACGAGCAGCGCCGGCACGCCGCTGTCGCGCAGCACGCCGGCGAGCTCGCGCGAGGCGCCGGCGCGCGTACGGGCGTCGAGTGCCGACAGGGGCTCGTCGAGCAGCAGCACGCGCGGCTGCGGCGCGAGCGCCCGGGCGAGCGCGACGCGCTGGCGCTCGCCGCCCGACAGCGTCCGCGGGCGCTCGTCGGCGAGGTGGGCGACGCCGAAGCGCTCGAGCAGCCCGAGCGCACGCGAGCGCCGCTCGCTGCGCGCCATGCCGCGCAGCCCGTAGGCGACGTTCTGCCACGCCGCCATGTGACCGAAGAGCGCGTAGTCCTGGAAGACGTAGCCGCAGGCGCGCAGCTCGGGCGCGACCTGCCGGCCGCTCGCGGTGTCGAGCCAGACGTCGTCGCCGCACGTCACGCGTCCGTCTCGCGGGCGCAGCAGGCCGGCGGCGATCCGCAGCAGCGTGCTCTTGCCGGCGCCGGACGGGCCGGCGAGCGCGAGGCAGCTCCCCGCCGGAACCTCGAGCGCCGCGTCGAGCTCGAAGCCGCCGAGTGCGGTGCGGGCCTCAACGCGCAGCACGCGGCGCCCCCCTGCCGCCCAGCAGCTTGGCCGTCAGCAGCAGCGCGCCGGAGACGGCGACGAGCACGGCCGAGAGCGCGAGCGCCGAGTCGAAGTCCGTGCCGAGGCGCTCGTAGATCGCCAGCGGCGCGGTCTGCGTGCGGCCGCGAAACGAGCCGGCGAAGATCAGCGTCGCGCCGAACTCGCCGACCGCGCGGCCCCACGCGAGCGCGAGTCCGGCCAGCATCCCGGGCGCCGCGGCCGGGATCGCGACGCGCAGGAACGTGCGCGCCTCGCTCGCGCCGAGCGTGCGCGAGGCCTCCATCCAGGTGCGGTCGACCGCGGCGAACGCCGCCTGCGCGCCGCGGATGAAGAACGGCGCGGCGACGAACGTCAGCGCGACGACGACGCCGGCGGTTTCGAGCGCGAGCCGCACGCCGGCGTCGGCGATCGCGCCGCCGACGATCCCGCCGGGCCCGAGCGCCGCGAGCAGCCCGACGCCGGCGACCGCCGGCGGCAGGACGAGCGGCAGCTCGACGAGCGTCACCACCAGCGCATGACCGCGAAAGGTCCGCGTCGCGAGCAGATAGGCGGCGGGCGTGCCGACGACGACGATGATCGCGAGCGCCAGCAGGGTCGTCCGCAGGCTCAGCCACAGCGCGTCGAGAACGCCGGGATCGCGACGCGCAGGAACGTGCGCGCCTCGCTCGCGCCGAG
>DATMJM010000163.1:0-3131 GCA_035553935.1 Solirubrobacteraceae bacterium | reverse complement strand
ATGCTTGACCGTGCTCGGGCTGAGGTGCAGGCGCCGGCCGATCTCCCCGTTGTCGCAGCCGGCGACCACGAGGCGCAGGACATCGATCTCGCGCGGCGACAGGTCGGGCGCGGCGGGCGGCGGCGCGTCGGGCGCACCGTGGCGGCGTAACCGGGCGAGCAGGTCGCCGGCGACCGACGGCGCGATGAGCGACTGCCCCGCTGCGGCGGCGCGGATGCCGCGCACGATCTCCGGCAGCGTGGCGTCCTTGAGCAGGTAGCCGCACGCGCCTGCGAGCACGGCATCGAGGACCGCGTTCTCGTCTGACGTGACCGTGAGCATGAGCACCGCGCTGTCCGGCGAGGTCTGGAGCACGCTGCGCGTCGCCTCGACGCCGGACATGCCCGGCATGTTGATGTCCATCACCACGACGTCGGGCTTGAGCTCTGCGGTCTTCTGCACGGCTTCGTCGCCCCGCCGCGCGTCGCCGACGACCTCGAGCCCGTCCTCCTCGTCGAGCAGCCGGCGCAGGCCCGAGCGGAAGAGGTCGTGGTCGTCGACGACCACGACGCGAATGGGCTTCTCGATGGGCGCGCTGGTCGCGTTGGCGTCCACTTGACCGGATCCTACGCGTGCATCGCACGGCGCCGCCCTTGGCGGAACATGGTGCTTCGCACCGGCTGTAGTCGCGACCGGGATGCCCAGGCCAGCCAGGCGTCGAGGTGCGCCGGTGCGAGCGCGCGGTCCTCGAGCGCGTAGAGCGATCTGAGCTGCTCTTCGAGCAGGAAGGCGCGGAACATCCGCTTAGCACCCGCTGGTCGGTGCTGAAAAGCCCGGACAAGCGGTGCATCCCGTCAGCTCGCGCTGCTCGGCGAGGTCGCAAATGTCGCAGCCGATCGCGGCCAGCCCGGCCAGCCGTGACTCGTGAAGGTGGTCGGCGACGACGCGGGGCCACGATCCGCCCGGCCGAGTCCCACGCGATCCGCAGCAGACCCTGCGCCGGCGTCGTAGCCGGACGGTGACGATCACCCCCTCGCGCCGAAGCTGACGTCGAGACCGAGGCGCCCGGCAGACGCAACAGACGGTGCATGCGCCGAGGACGGCGGCGCGTCATCTGCGCTCTGCGCAACCTCCGAAGGAATTCGACACGCCGACGACCTGCTCACACGGGCCACCTCACGCGGGCGTCACCACCAAGCGGCGAGAAGACCCCGGAATATGGTGATCGGCGCTTTCCGGGGGTGGCGCTGCCATGCCATCAACCACGAAAAGGGCGGGGCTCGTAAGCCCCGCCCTTGTTGAGTACTGCTGAGCGTCGTGCTGTTCGCCTAGAGCGACGAGGGAATCAGCACTCGCGTGCGGCCGTTGTAGCTGACGTAGAGTCCGCCACCGGAGGAGGCACCGGTGGTCACACCGCCCTTCTCGGGGTCGAGGTCAGGCTGCCAGTCGTTCTCGCTGACGCTGCTGGCGCAGATGTCGTCGTGCGTCGGCGCCGTGGTGCTGCTGGTACCGGTGACCGGGTCGAGGTCGAAGCCGTTGACCTGGTTCTTCCTGCGAGCGTCGTACACGACCGTCCCCGCGACGGTAAAGGTCTCCGTAAACGTCTTGTACTTGGTGTCCGTCTGCCTCGTGCCGCCGACAACCTTGAAACAGGGCGCGGAGTATTCGACGCTGCTGTCGTACGAGAAGGCGAGCTTGTTGTCCTTCACGGCCGTCTGAATCTGCTCGTTGTTCATCAGGAGCGCCGTCTGGACGTCACCCTTGCCGACAAATCCGCCCTGATCCGGCGTGTACAGATTGAGGGCGAGCGCGGCGGCGGCCGTGCAGAGCAGGCCGGCGGTGGCGGTTGCGACGACGATGGTGAACTTGTGCTTCATGCTGCCTCCTTGAGGTGAACTGCCTGCGTCGCTCTTGGGGGCAGACGCTTGATGACGGCAGTATCACCCTCTGGTGCGTTTGCGCCTATGGGCCATGTGGTCAGCATGCGTTCAGGCCACTGAACGCGGTGGCCGCGTGCCCGGCATGCCGCGCGCCTGGAGATCACGCCCGAAGTCCAGCGCCAGGACTCGTAGCTCTCGCGGCTGCCAAGCTGCAGCCCGAGCAGAACCTTCTGGCCCTCCAGGGTGAGCCTCCAGACGACCAGGACGGCCTCGGCGGGTTCGTCGTCGGCGCCTGAGCTTTTGGTAGACCGCGTCGACGTAGCAGGAGACGAGGTCGTGCGCTGACAGATCGCGCTCGCACCAAGCGCGGTAGCGCTCGCGGGTGTCTCGGGCTCGTAGCCGTTGCGATAGATCGCGGCGCCCCCACGAGCGCGGGCGTAGCGCTCGTGGCCGAGAAACTCGGCCGCCTCGTCTTCCAGCGCCTGCTGGATGATCAGCCCCGCACCCAGGCGCGCGACCGCCTCGACCCGAGCGTAGCTCCAAGCCTTCGTCTCGTCAGGACGAAGCGCAGGCTACGTCCGCCCTACGTTTCCCCATCGATGGGACGGCACCGCTATCGCTCGCTCGACCTGTAGTGGGCGCAGCAGGTGTGGTAGCGCACCCATCAACTACCCTTCGCCGCCGTGCCCGCCGAGAAGACCGAGGACGCCAAGACCCTCATCGAGATCGCGGTCAGCCGCTTCCTCGAAGAGGTCCCGGCGCTGCAGCCGCTGAAGCTCGTCTTCGCGGTGGAGCTGCGCGGCCGCGGCGACGTGCAGCTGTACCGCGTCGAGCTGCCGGGGCCGACCGTGACGAAGGGCATCGCCGAGGACGCGCGCGTGCGCGTCGAGATGCCGCGCGCGTTCTTCAACGTCATGGCCAAGGAGGCGCACATCGCCGACTGGCGCGAAGCGTTCACGTATGGCCAGGCGAAGGCGACGGGCGTCGAGCAGATCCTCAAGCTCATCGTCCACGTCGTGGAGAAGCAGGAGGAGCGCCAGCGCACGCGGCGGTCGCGGCATTGAGCGCTCGACGCACGACAGGCCGGCTTGCGAGCCGGCCCGTCGAGCGAGGCGTGGACCCGCGGGCCGGCGTACGCGCCGCCCGCCTCAGCGGTTCGCTTACTTGCGCGAGTAGGGGTCGACCCAGACGTCGTCGACCGACCACGCGCCGCCCTCGGCGGTGAAGCGGAACGCGACGGGCGTCATCTCGCCCGGCAGGAGCGGCAGGAGG
>DATMJM010000162.1:0-8994 GCA_035553935.1 Solirubrobacteraceae bacterium | reverse complement strand
CTCGTCGAGGCCATGGCGGCGCAGCTGCCGCTCGTCGCGGTCGATCGCTTCGGTCCCGCCGAGATCGTCGAGCCCGGGCGCACCGGCTGGCTCGTCGAGCCCGACGATCGAAGCGGGCTGGCGAACGCGCTCGTGGCGGCGGTCAACGATCCTGCCGAGCGCGCGCGGCGCGGGGCGGCCGCACGCGCCGCCGCGCTGGAGCGCTACGCCTGGCCGGGGCTCGCCAGGCGCGTCGCCGAGACGCTGGACGCGATCGTCAGCGAGCGGCCGCGAGCTGCCCGCACGCCGCAGCGATGTCGCGCCCGCGCGTGAGGCGCACCGTGGCGCGCAGGCCGTGCTCTTCGAGCACGGCGCGGAAGGCGTCGATCGCCTGCGCGCTCGAGCCGTCGTAGGAACCGGTCGGGTTGTACGGGATGAGGTTGACCTTGAAGACCTTCGGGTCCAGCAGCCTCGCGAGCGCGACGGCCTGCTCGTAGCGGTCGTTGACGCCGGCGAGCATCACGTACTCGACGAACACCCGGCGCCGCTTGGCACCGTGGAAGCGCACGCAGGCGGCGAGCACGTCGTGCAGCGGGTAGCGATCGTTGACCGGCATGATCTGCGAGCGCAGCTCGCGATCGGCGGCATGCAGCGACAGCGCCAGGCGGATCGGCATGTCGGTCTGCGCGAGGCGGTCGATGCCGGGGATCCAGCCGACGGTCGAGATCGCGGTGCGGCGGTGCGTGATGCCGACGTCGGGCAGGCGGCGGCAGGCGGCGAGCACGTTGTCGAGGTTCATCATCGGCTCGCCCATGCCCATGAACACCGCGTGGTCGACGTCCTCGATGCGCCGGAAGTGCAGCGCCTGGTCGAGGATCTCCGAAGCGGTCAGGTTGCGGCCGAACTTCATCGCTCCGGTCGCGCAGAACGTGCAGGTCAGCGGACAGCCCGACTGCGAGGACAGGCACAGCGAGCGGCGGCCGTCGCGGTAGCGCATGAGCACCGCCTCGACGGGGCGCCCGTCGGCGGTGTGAAACAGCGACTTGACGGTGCCGTCGCGCGCGTGCGCCTCGTCGGCGAGCGTCAGCGTCGAGTACGGGATCTCGTCTGCCAGCCGGTCGCGCAGCGTCGCGGGGAGGTCGGTCATGGCCTCGTAGCCGGGGGCGCCGCGCGCGGCCCACGCCCAGACCTGCCGGGCACGGAAGGCGGGCTCGCCGGCATCGGCGAGCGTCTGCTCGAGCAGCGCGAGGTCCACCGGCCCAGCGTAGCCGCGGCCCTTCAGCCCACGTCGTCGAACTCGAAGACGGCGGGCCCGGTCGCCGCCAGCATCGGCACCCCCCGCGCCGCGAGCTCGTGCGCGCCGGCGGTGTGGAAGTGGTCTGCAAGCGGCATCCGCGCGCCGCCGGGGGCCGTCGCCCACGCGCCCCGGTGCATGCCGGCGACGGCCTCGCGGACGAGCGCCACCCACCAGCGCAGGACGTCCTCGTCACCCATCCGCCCGGTCAGCGCGGTCGCGCGCAGCCCATCCTCCGCGAGCGGCTCGAGGACCATGACGAGGCAGTCCGGGTTGCGGATGAGGTGCTCGATGTCGTTGGTGGCGCCGACGTCGAACTCGCCGCGGCGCAGGCAGATCCGCCGCACCGGCTCGAACTGCCTGACGGCGGTGTCGAGGTCGGCGCCGAGCGGCGGCGCCGCCGGGCTGTAACGCGGGTGGTAGCGCTCGATCGCGACGTGCAGCGCGTGCTCGGCGGCCCATCCCGCCGCCAGCGCGATCAGCTCCTCGCGGGTGGCGTGCAGCGGCAGGGTGAAATGCGTCATCACCGGATGGAAGGGGTTCGCCGCCACCTGCGACCATCGTAGGCGTGCGCCTCGCCAAGTTCCTCGCCCACGCCGGCGTCGCGTCGCGTCGCGGCGCGGAGGAGATCGTCCGCGCCGGCCGCGTCAC
The DNA here is from genome assembly GCA_035553935.1 of Solirubrobacteraceae bacterium. Taxonomy (GTDB): domain Bacteria; phylum Actinomycetota; class Thermoleophilia; order Solirubrobacterales; family Solirubrobacteraceae; genus CADCVQ01. Next base: position 7,070 of record DATMJM010000162.1, on the reverse strand, counting down.
GGTCGCCGACGAGGTCGTCACCGATCCGGCGCGCGACGTCGACGCCGACAGCGGCGTCGCGGTCGACGGTCGCTACCTCGAGGGGCCCGAGGCGCGGGTGGTCTTCGTAGTCAACAAGCCGCCGGGCGTGCTGTCGACGGCGGCCGACACGCACGGCCGCCGCACGGTCGTCGACCTCGTCCCGTCGGCGGGTGCGCGGCTGTATCCGGTAGGGCGCCTGGACGCCGACAGCACCGGGCTCATCCTCGTGACGAACGACGGCGACCTCGCGCAGCGCCTGACCCATCCGTCGTTCGAGGTGCCGCGGACCTATCGAGCGACCGTCCGCCCGTCGCCGGTCCCCGAGCGCGCGCTGCGCACGCTGCGCGAGGGCGTCGACCTCGACGACGGCCGCACCGCGCCCGCGAAGGTGCGCCAACTGCGGCCCGGCGTGCTGGAGCTGACGATCCACGAGGGACGCAACCACCAGGTCAAGCGGATGTGCGAGGCCGTCGGCCATCGCGTACGGACGTTGCAGCGCGTGCGCTTCGGGGCGCTGCGGCTCGACGACCTGCCCGAGGGCGCCCACCGCCGGCTGAAGGCGTCCGAGGTCGCGGGCCTGCGCAGGGTGCCGGCTGCGCACTCAACGCGCTCCCGCGCCCGTGCCCAATAGCATCGCCCCGCTATGCGGCTCTATGCCCTGCGCGGCGCCTCGTCGGTCGACAAGAACGACGCCCAGGCGATCCTCGGCGCCACCGAGTGGCTGCTGCGCGAGATCCTCAAGCTCAACGACCTGCATCCCAGCGACGTCGTGAGCTGCATCTTCACGCTCACCGATGACCTCAACGCCGAGTTCCCGGCGGTCGCCGCGCGCAACATGGGCTTCTCGCAGGTGCCGCTGCTGTGCTCGCGCGAGGTGCCGGTGCCCGGCGCGCTGCCGCGCGTGATCCGCGTGCTCATGCACTACTACGCGCCCGACAACCACGTCGCGCGCCACGTGTACCTCGGCGAGGCGCGCGCGCTGCGCGAGGACCTCGAGGGCGCGCAGTAGGAGCGATGGCCGTGCTGGCGAAGCTCTCGCCGGGCGAGCGCCTCGTGCTGATCGCCGGCGTGCTGCTGATCGCCGACCTGCTCTTCGTCCCGTGGCACAGCGTCGATCTCGGCGATCTGGAGATCGACTTCGACACGACGCGGACGGCCGTCGAGTCGCCCAACGGCGGCTACGGCGTGGCGGCGGTCATCCTCACGCTCCTGATGATCGTCCAGATCGCGGCCGCGAAGCTGATCGGCGCGAGTCTGCCCAGCCTGCGCGTCCCGTGGGAGCAGCTGCAGCTCGTCGCCGGCGTCTTCGTCGCCGTGGTGCTCGTGATCAAGCTCGTGCGGGAGACCGAGCTGCTCGGCTTCGGCTCCTACAGCGGGGTGCTCGCCGGGCTGCTCGTCGCCTACGGGGGCTACGCCATCAGCCGCGAGGGCGCGGACGCCGCGTGATCGCGGCGGCGCACCCGCCGCACCGCCGCGCGACGGCGATGCGGAACAATGCCCGCATGGCGATCGAGTTCTCCGCCCGGATCCGGCGCATGCCGACGTACCCGGTGGCCGACGGCTACTCGCTGCCCGCGAACGTCGCGATGCTCGCCTCCAACGAGTCGCCCGACCCGCCGCTGCAGGCGGTCGTGCGCGCGGCCGCGGCCGCGCTGTCGGGCGTCAACCGCTATCCCGACCCGTCGAACTCGACGCTCAAGCGCGCGCTGAGCGACCGCTACGGCGTCTCGACGGGCCGGATCGCTATCGGCAACGGCTCCTGCGACATCCTGCTCGCCGCCGGCGAGGCGCTGCTCGAGCCCGGCGCCGAGCTCGTCTACGCATGGCCGTCGTTCAGCGTCTACCCGCACCTCGCCGCCGCCTCGGGCGCCCGCGCGATCACCGTCGCGCTCGACGACGAGCACCGCCACGACCTCGACGCGATGGCCGCCGAGATCACGGTCGCGACGCGGCTCGTGATCGTCTGCAACCCGAACAACCCGACGTCGACCGCGCTGCCCTTCGCTGACATCGCGGCGTTCGCCGAGCGGGTGCCGCGCCACGTCGCGCTGATCGTCGACGAGGCGTACTGCGAGTTCAACCTGCTCGACGACCCCGACACGACGGTCGACCTGCTCGGCCGCCACCCGAACCTCGTGCTGCTGCGGACGTTCTCGAAGGTCTACGGCCTCTGCGGGCTGCGCGTCGGCTTCGCGCTGTGCGGGTCGGAGGACTTCCCGCGTGCCGTCGACCAGGTGCGCCAGCCGTTCTTCTGCAACGCCGCCGCCCAGGCTGCGGCGATCGAGGCGCTCAAGCACCAGGACGCAGTCGCCGAGCGCGTCGAGCGTGCCATCGTCGCGCGCGTCGAGATCGAGGTGGGGCTCAACGAGCTCGGCATCGAGCCCGCGCGGTCGCAGGCGAACTTCTGCTGGTTCGATCTGCCCGAGGACGCAGACGAGGCGGAGGTCGTCCGCGGCCTCGCCGAGCGCGGCGTGCTCGTGCGCGCGGGCGCCGCGCTCGGCCGCGCGGGCGCGCTGCGTGTGACGTATGGCACACCGGGCCAAAACGTCCGTTTCCTCGACGCCCTGCGCGAAGTCCTCTAAGCTGGCGCTTCGATGATCCGGTCTGCCGACAGCGCCCGCAGCACCTTTACGTTCGCGCGTCGGTATCTCGCCTGGCGATTTATCTAGGCGCTCGGCTCACCGCACCCTGTCTTCACCCCCCTTTCGCCGAGCGCCCGCAGTACCTCTCGCCAGGCGTTCAATCTCTTGTGAAAGGACCGGTAGGACAATGACGATCGTGATGAAACAGACGGCGGCGGACCCGCAGATCGACGGGCACCCGCTCGCCTGCGGCGCATCGCGCCGGGGGGAGCGCACGGTGCTCGACATCGGCGGCGCGGCGATCGGCGGCGAGCACTTCGCGCTGATCGCCGGTCCGTGCGCCGTCGAGTCGCGCGACCAGACGCTGTCGACCGCGCGGGTCGTTCGCGACGCCGGCGCGGCGATGCTGCGCGGCGGCGCCTACAAGCCGCGAACGAGCCCCTACTCCTTCTCCGGGCTCGGCGAGGCCGGGCTGCGGATCCTCGCCGACGCGAAGGCGCAGACCGGGCTGCCGATCGTCACCGAGCTAATCGACGTGCGCGACCTCGAGGCGGTCGTCGCCGTCGCCGACGTCATCCAGATCGGCGCGCGCAACATGCAGAACTACACGCTGCTGACGGAGGTCGGCCGCTCGGGCTGCCCCGTCGTCATCAAGCGCGGCCTGTCGAGCACGATCGAGGAGCTGCTCATGGCGGCGGAGTACGTCCTGAGGGAGGGCAACGAGCACGTCATCCTGTGCGAGCGTGGCATCCGGACCTTCGAGACCGCCTACCGCTTCACCCTCGACCTCGCCGCGATCCCGGTGCTCAGGGAGCTCAGCCACCTGCCCGTCATCGTCGACCCCAGCCACGCGGCGGGGCGGCGCGACCTCGTCGAGCCGCTGTCGCTGGCGGCTGCCGCGGCGGGCGCCGACGGGATCATCGTCGAGGTGCACCCGGCGCCCGACGAGGCGATCTGCGACGGCGCGCAGGCGCTGCACGCCGACGACTTCGCATCCTTCGCGGCAAAGGTCGAGCAGGTGGCGGCGATCGCCGGCAAGCGAACGGCGGCGGCCGTCTGACGATGGCACCGGCGCGCTCCGATCAGGCTGCCGGCGTCCGCGACCTGCGCATCGCGCGGGTCTCGCCGCTGACGCCGCCCGCGGCCCTGTTCGACCGCCTGCCGCTCGAGCCCGAGCTCGCCGAGGTCGTGCTGCGCGGCCGCGAGATCGTCGCCCGCATCCTCGACGGCGGCGACGACCGGCTGCTCGTCGTCGTCGGCCCGTGCAGCGTGCACGACGTCGACGCGGCGCTGGAGTACGCGCGGCGCCTGCGCGAGGAGGCGCGCCGCCACGAGGACGACCTGCTCGTCGCGATGCGGGTGTACTTCGAGAAGCCGCGCACCACGACCGGCTGGAAGGGGCTCATCAACGACCCCCACCTCGACGGCACCGGCGACGTCGACGCCGGCGTGAGGATGGCCCGTGAGCTGCTGCTGGAGGTCGTGCGGCTGGGGTTGCCCGTCGGCTGCGAGTTCCTCGACCCGATCACGCCGCAGTACATCTCCGACGCCGTGTCGTGGGCGGCGATCGGCGCGCGCACGACGGAGAGCCAGATCCACCGCCAGCTCGGCTCGGGCCTGTCGATGCCGGTCGGCTTCAAGAACCGCACCGACGGCAACGTCCAGGTGGCGGTCGACGCGGTCCGCGCCGCCGCCGCGATGCACTCCTTCGCGGGCGTCGATCCGCAGGGGACGCCCGCGATCATGCACACGACCGGCAATCCCGACGGCCACGTGATCCTGCGCGGCGGCCGCGACGAGCCCAACCACACGGCGGCGGGCATCGCCGCGGCGCTCGCCAAGCTGCAGAGGGCCGCGCTGGCCGAGCGGCTCGTCATCGACGCCTCGCACGACAACAGCGGCAAGGACCACGAGCGCCAGCCCGCCGTGGCGGCGCAGATCGCCGCGCAGGTCGCCGGCGGCAACCATGCGATCGTCGGCGTCATGCTCGAATCCTTCCTCGTCGGCGGCCGCCAGGACGTCGTGGAGGGCGAGCAGCTGACGTACGGCCAGTCGATCACCGACGCCTGCATGGGCTGGGACGCCACGGTGGACGTGCTCGACGACCTTGCTGCCGCCGTGCGCGCGCGTCGCGCGCCCGGGTGATCGCGACGCCGTGCGGGTCGCGCTCGTCGGCGTCGGGTTGATCGGCGGCTCCGTCGGCATGGCCGCGCGCAGCCGGCTCGGCGCGCACGTCGTGGGCTGGAACCGCAGCGCTGCCGCGCTCGAGGTCGCGCTGGAGCGCGGCGCGATCGACGAGGCGGTCGGCGCCGTCGCCGACATCGGTACCGCCGACGTCGCGATCGCCGGCGTGTCCGTCGACGCGCTGCCCGCCGCCGTGCGGGCGCTGTGCGAGGCGCTGCCGGGCGCGGTCGTCTCCGACGTGGGGTCGACGAAGGGTGCGCTCGTCGACGGGGTCGCGCATCCGAGCTTCATCGGCGGCCACCCGCTCGCCGGCGCCGAGGCGACAGGCGTAGCGCACGCGCGCGAGGATCTGTTCGATGGCGCGACGTGGTACCTCACGCCGCGCCCGGAGACACCCGGCGTCCTGTACGAGCGCCTGGCGCGGTTCGTCGCCGGGATCGGCGCAAGGCCGACGGCGATCACGCCGGGCGACCACGACCGGCTGATGGCTGCCGTCTCGCACCTGCCGCATGTCGTTGCGAACCTGCTCGTCGCGCAGGCGACGGAGGCGCTCGGCGGCGAAGGGCTGCCCGCCACCGGGCCCAGCTTCCGCGACGCGACGCGCGTCGCGGGCTCCAACCCGCCGCTCTGGGCGCAGATCTACACGGCGAACCGCGCCGCGCTGGCGGTGCAGATCGACGATCTGATGCGGCGGCTGGGAAACGTCCGCGACCTGCTCGACGCGGGCGGTGATGAGCTGCGGGCCTGGCAGGACAGCGCGGCGCAGCAGCGCCGCGCGCTGCTCGAGGCGGGCCTCGCGGGCGGCGACGGCGCGCTGCGCGAGATCCGCGCGTCGGTGCCCAACAGGCCCGGCGTCGTGGCGCAGATCGCGCTCGCCCTCGGGCGCGCCGGGATCAACATCACCGACATGTCGCTGACGCCCGCGTCGGACAACCGCACCGGCGTCGTCGCGCTGTGGGTGAGCGCGCAGCACTGCGAGCGGACGATCGAGCTCGTCTCCGAGCTTGGGTTTCCGGCCGGTGTGATGTGACGAGCATGCGCTTCGAGCCCTCCGGCCGGCTGCGCGGCGAGGTCGTCGCGCCGCCCGACAAGTCGATCTCGCATCGCGCCGCGCTGCTCGGCGCGATGTCGGTCGAGCCGGTGCGGATCTCCAACTACCTGCGCGCCGCCGACACGCTGTCGACGCTCGAGGCGCTGCGCGCGGTCGGCGCGCTCGTGGAGGAGCACGACGGCGGCGACGTCGTGGTCCGCGGCACCGGGCTGCGCGAGGCGCGCGAGCCGGGCGGGCCGATCGACGTCGGCAACGCCGGCACGCTGATGCGGCTGCTTCCCGGCTGGCTCGCCGCGCAGGACGGCCGCAGCTTCGTGCTCGACGGCGACAGCTCGATCCGCAGGCGGCCGGTCGACCGGATCGTCGCGCCGCTGGGGCTCATGGGGGCGCAGATCGAGGCCAGGGACGGGCGCTTCGCGCCGTTCGTCGTGCACGGCACGCGGCTGGCGGCGATCACGTACGAGCTGCCGGTCGCCAGCGCGCAGGTGAAGTCCTGCGTGCTGCTGGCGGGGCTGTGCGCCGACGGCACGACGAGCGTCGTCGAGCCGGCGGCAAGCCGCGACCACACCGAGCGGATGCTCGCCGGAGCGGGCGTCGCGGTGGCGCGCGACGCCCGGACGGTGTCGGTCACGTGCACCGACGAGCTCGACGCGCGGTCGCTCGTCGTGCCCGGCGACGTGTCCTCGGCGGCCTTCATGATCACGGCCGGCGTCCTGGTGAAGGGCTCGCGGCTGCTCGTGCGCGACGTCGGCGTCAACTGGACGCGCACCGGCTTTCTGCGGATCCTCGAGCGGATGGGCGCCATCGCGATCGCTGAGCTCGAGCAGCCGTCGGCGGCGGTCTCCGCGGGCGAGCCCGTCAGCGACATCGACGTCACCGCGGGCCCGCTCGAGGGGACGGTCGTCGAGGCGGACGAGGTGCCGCTCGCGATCGACGAGCTGCCGCTCGTCGCGCTGCTGGGGTGCTTCGCCGAGGGGGAGACGATCGTCCGCGGCGCGCAGGAGCTGCGCGTCAAGGAGTCCAACCGGATAACGGGCGTCGTCGAAGGGCTGCGCGGGCTCGGCGCGACGATCGAGGCGACGGGCGACGGCTTCGTGGTGACGGGACACGCAGCCGGGCTGCGCGGCGGCGTGCTCGAGGCGCGAGGCGATCACAGGATGGCGATGCTCGGCGCAGTCGCCGGGCTGGCGTCGTCCGAGGGCGTCGAGGTGCGGGGAATGGAGGCGGCGGCG
>DATMJM010000161.1:0-3451 GCA_035553935.1 Solirubrobacteraceae bacterium | reverse complement strand
GTGTCGCTGTCGCGGGAGGGCGCGCTCATCGGCCTGGTCCGCGAGGGCACCGAGGCGTTCGTCCGGATGGCGGTCGTCGGCGCCGACGTCGCCGCCCGCGGCGCAGGCGTCGGTCGCGTGGCAGGTCGCAGCAACTACCTGACCGGATCGGATCCCAGGCGCTGGCAGCGCAACGTGCCCTCCTACGAGCAGGTGCGCTACGACGGCGTCTATCCCGGGATCGACATGATCTACCGCAGCGTCGGCGACCGACTCGAATACGACTTCCTCGTCGCCGCGGGCGCCGACCCCGCCGCGATCGTTCTGCGATTCACCGGTGGCAAGCTGTCGCTGGCCCGCAATGGGGACCTGCTCGTTCGCACGCGCGGAGGCACGTTGCGCGAGAAGCGCCCGTTCGTCTACCAGCGCATCGCCGGCGAGCGGCGCAGGGTCGAAGGACGCTACGTCCTGCGGTCCGGCGGCCGCGTGACGTTCAAGCTGGGCGACTACGACCGCTCCAGGCTGCTCGTGATCGATCCCCAGGTCGTCTACTCGACGTACCTCGGCGGCGGCCCGCAGGGCGAGGGGATGGGCGGCTTCGGCCCCGAGGCGGGCCGCGGCATCGCTGTGGATTCCACCGGGAACGCGTACGTCACGGGCTCCACGGCCGGCGTCGGGGCCACGGCCTTTCCCACCAGCGGGCCGTTCCAGAGCACGAGCGGTGGCGGCGTCGACGCGTTCGTGACGAAGCTCAACCCGTCGGGGAGCGGCCTCGTGTACTCGACGTACCTCGGCGGCGGGGGCAACGACCGCGCCTACGACATCGCGGTGAACTCGGAGGGGGAGGCCTACGTGACGGGCGAGACGGCGTCGACCGGAGCGACGCCGTTTCCGACCAACAACGCGATCCAGAGCACGAACGCGGGCGGCGCGAACGACGTCTTCGTGGCCAAGCTCAACGCCGCCGGCAACGACCTGGTGTGGTCGACGTACCTCGGCGGCCCGGGCAACGACCGCGCGCGCGGCATCGCCGTCGACGCGAGCGGCTCTGCGTATCTGGCCGGCTATGCGGCGGCCGGCTTCCCGACGGCCAACGCGTTCGACGAGACCCACAACGGCGGCGACGACGCCTTCGTCGCCAAGCTTCCCGCGAACGGCTCGGAGCTGACGTTCTCCACGTTCCTCGGCGGCGCCGGCAACGAGGGCGCAGAGGGGATCGTGTTCAGCGATGCCACGCAGGACGCCTACATCACCGGCGCCACGGCATCCGCCGAATACCCCACCACCGCCGGCGCGTTCCAGACGACCGGGCCGGGCGGCACGAGCGACGCGTTCGTCTCGCGCCTGGAGGGCGACGGCACCGCGCTCGCCTACTCGACGTTCCTCGGCGGCGCAGCGCGCGATGCCGGGGTCGGCATCGCCATCGACGGCGGCGGCGCGGCATACGTGACGGGCGCCACCGGCTCGGACGACTTCCCCGTGCAGGGGGCGCTGCAGGCAGCTCGCAAGTCCCTGGCCACGATCGAAGACGGCTTCGTCACCAAGCTCAACGCCGCCGGCTCCGGTCTCGTCTACTCGACTTACCTCGGCGGCGCCCACAACGACCAGGGCAACGCGATCGCGGTCGACTCGACCGGAGCCGCGTACATCGGCGGCGTGTCGGACTCGCACGCCGACTTCCCGCAGGCGGCGCAGATCGGGGTCGGAGCGGGCAACAGCGACGCGTTCATCACGAAGCTCAGTCCATCGGGCGCGACGGCCGCATACTCGTCACTGCTCGGCGGAAGCGATGGCGACACGGGCTTCGCGATCGACGTCGACGACGACGCGAACGCGTACCTCGTCGGTCAGGCCAACCACTTCGCGGCTCCGCCCGGCAACTACCCGACCACCGCGGGCGCGTTCCAGTCCTCGGCGCCCGGCGGCTCGGAGGCGTTCGTCACGAAGATCGCGTCCTCGCCGAGCGCGCCGCTGGTGACCTCGCTGCGATCGCGCAGCGGACCGGCGACGGGCGGGACCGAGGTCACGATCGGCGGCATCGGCCTTTCCGGCGCGACCGCCGTGCGGTTCGGCGACACGCCGGCGACGAGCTTCAGCGTGCAATCCGATACGCGAATCCGGGCGATCAGCCCGGCGCACGGCCTCGGCAGGACGCGCGTGCGGGTCGCGACGCCGGGCGGCGTCTCGCCTGCGAACCCCGCCGCGACGTTCGAGTACGCCGAGGGCACGTGGACGCTCACCGGCTCGCTCAACGACTCGCACTTCGCAGCGCCGCTCGTCGCGCTCGAGGACGGGCGGGTCCTGCTGCCCAGCGGCATCTCCACGCGCGGCGGGCCGACGATCGGCTCCTCGGAGCTCTACGACCCCAAGACGCGGTCGTGGACGAAGACCGCAGACATCGGAACCTCGCGCCACGCCCACACCGCCACTCTGCTCGACGGGCCGTCCTGCCGCAGCGTCTCGCCGCCGGCCCACTGCGGAAAGGTGCTCGTTGCAGGCGGCTATCCGCTCGGCGTCACGGGCAACCAGCCCGTGCTCGACAGCGCCGAGCTGTACGACCCGAAGACGCGGACATGGGCACCGACGGGCGCCATGAACGTCCGGCGCGCGCTACATCCCGCAATCCTGCTCGACGGCCCCACGTGCCACACGGCCGACCCGCCGGCGTACTGCGGCAAGGTGCTCGCCGTCGGAGGGCGCACGTGCAATCAGCCGGCCCCTGCGACCTGCGCGACGATGCGCACGAACACCGCCGAGCTCTACGACCCGGTCACCGGCACGTGGACGACCACCGGCAGCATGGTCAGGGAGCGCAGCAACCTCGACCTGGCGATCCTGCCCGACGGCATGGTCCTGGCCGGCGGCGGCTTCGGTACGGGGGCCTCGACCACGGCGGAGGTGTACGACCCAGCGACGGGCGGGTGGGACGCGACCGGAGGAACGTTGCGCTCGCGCACGCGCGCGAGCGCCGCGATGCTCGACGACGGCCGCGTGCTCGCCACGTCCGGCTTCGGAGCAGGCAACACCTCGGACATCTACGATCCGGCCACGCGGCTGTGGAGCCCCGCAGCGGACATGATCACCGCGTACCGCTTCAACTACGACTACGCGAAGCTGCCCTCGGGCAAGGTGATCTTCGCCGGCGGCGGCAGCGGAGGGGAGACCTCCGAGGCCTACGATCCGGATAAGGACGCCTGGGTTTCGACCGGCCTGATGAACGTCTCGCGCGGCTACTCCGGCGACGGCATCACCTCGCGCACCGTCGTCCTGTCCAGCGACCCGGCGCGATTCGCGGCCGACGCGGGCGAGTGCGGCGACGACTGCGGCAAGGTCCTCATGGCCGGCGATACCGACGACAGGACGGCCGAGCTGTACACGCCGCCACCGGTCGTGCGCGGGCTGGACACGACCTCCGGTCCCGCCGGGACGCCGGTGACGGTCCGTGGCCAGGGCTTCACGCACGGCGTGAGAG
>DATMJM010000160.1:0-5184 GCA_035553935.1 Solirubrobacteraceae bacterium | reverse complement strand
GCGGACGAGTAGATGGCCGGTACGCCGTTTCGAGCCGAGGTCCTGACGCCCGAGGGGGCGTGCTTCGACGAGGAGGTCGTGCAGATCTCGACGCGGACGAAGACCGGCTCGATCGGCATCCTGGCGCGCCATCAGCCGCTGCTGGGCATCCTCGAGCCGACCGAGCTGCGCCTCTACAGGAGCGAGTCCGACGTCGTCACGTTCGCCCAGGGCGAGGGCTACATCCAGGTCTCGCCCGATGGCGTCCTCGTGCTCGTCGAGGAGGCCCACAAGCCCGACTCGCTCGACGTCGCGGACCTGCGCGACAAGCTGCGCCGCTCGGAGGAGGCGTACTCGTCGGCGGAGGAGGGGACGGAGGAGCAGCGCCGCGCCCTGCGCGACAAGTGCCGCTGGGAGGCGTTCATCCGCATCGCCGAGGGCCGCTAGGCGAGATCAGCCGCGGCCGCGCGGCGGCAGCGCCGCGCTCAGGACCGCGTGGACGAACGCAAGGCGAGCCGTGCCGAAACCGTCGCGGCGCCGTGGGTGCGGATGTCGCGCCTGGTTCCACATGCCCGGTCGAGACGGCACCGGGTCCGTGCCGCGTGTACCAGCCGTGCGGCTCACGCCTCGCCGAGGCGCAGCCGGGCGTGCAGCCGCGTGAGCGGACGCGGCGCCCACCAGTTGCGCTCGCCGAGCAGCTTCATGAGCGCCGGGACGAGCAGGGCCCGCACGATCGTCGCGTCGATCGCGACGGCCGCGGCGGTGCCGACCCCGAGCTGCTTGACGAAGACGATCTCCGACGTGGCGAACGCGCCGATCGCGACGACGAGCAGCAGCGCGGCGGCCGTGACGATGCGTCCCGTCCGCTGCAGGCCGACCGCGACGGCCTCCTCGTTGGAGGCGCCGGCGTCGCGCGCCTCCTTGATGCGCGTCAGCAGAAACACGCCGTAGTCCGTGCTCAGCCCGAACGCGATCGCGAGCAGCACGAGCGGCTGCGTGATCTCCAGCCCGCCCTGGCTCGTGTAGTCCAGCAGCCCCTGGAGCCGGCCGTCCTGGAAGACGAACACGAGCAGGCCGAAGGCGGCGCTCAGCCCGAGCACGTTCATGAGCAGCGCCTTGAGCGGCAGCACCACCGAGCCGGTCATGGCGAAGAGGATCAGGAGCGTCGTGCCCGCCAGCACGGCGAGCGCGAGGGGGAGCCGGTCGGCGAGGCCCGCGTGCTGGTCGACGAAGCGCGCCGACTCGCCCGACACGCGCACGGGCCCGATCGCGGGCACGCCCGGCCCGGCGCGCACCGCGCGCACGAGGTCGAGCGCGGGCTTCTCGAGCGCGCCGGACGCGGGCACCACGCTCAGCAGCCAGGTGCCGTCGCCCAAAAAGCGCGGCGGGTCGACCTCCGCGACGTCGTCGCGCTGTGCGAGCCGGGCGGCGTAGGCGCGGATCTGCGGGGCGCTGCCGGGCGGCGCGGCGAGCGACACGTGCAGCGGTGACGAGCGGCCGGGCGGGAACTGCGTCCGCAGGGCCGTGTCGACCTGCTTGGCCTCCGATCTGTCGGGCAGCACGCTGGCGTCGACGCCGGTGAACTCGATCCGCAGAAACGGGATGCCGGCGGCGATCAACGCCGCCGCGGTCGTGACCGCGACCACCACCGGCCGGCGCATGACCATGTGCGACAGGCGATACCAGAAGCCAGCTTCGGTGGCGACCTCGCGATGGCGCCAGCGCCGCGGCGCGAGCGCGTTCACGCGCTCGCCGAGCACCATCAGCAGCGCCGGCAGCGCCGTCAGCGAGATGATCCCGGCCGCGAGCGCCGTCAGCGAGCCGCTGATCGCCATGGAGTACAGGAAGCGCTGCGGGAAGACGAGCAGCGAGAGCATCGCCGCGGCGACCGTCAGCGAGCTGAAGACGACCGTCCGCCCGGCCGTGCGCAGCGTACGCGTCAGCGCCTCGCGGCCCGGTCCGTCGCGCGACATCTCCTCGCGGTAGCGCGACACGACGAACAGCGAGTAGTCGATCGCGAGGCCGAGCCCGAGGCCGATCGCGAGGTTCAGCGCGAAGATCGACAGCGGGGTGGCCTCGTTGAACAGGCGCAGGCCGAAGAACGTCGTCATGATCGTCAGCAGCCCGACGAACAGCGGCAGCAGCGCGGCGACCGCACCGCGGAAGACGACGAGCGCCAAGCCGAACAGGAGCGGGAAGGCGAGCATCTCGGCTCTCGCGAGGTCCTCGGAGACCTGGTCGCCGACGGCCGGCCCGGCCACGGCGAAGCCGCCGACGCTGACGCCCGGCAGGGGCGCGAGCCGCCGGTCGAGGCGCACCCCGGTCTCCTCGCCGTCGACGCCGGAGCGGATGAAGACGGCGACGAAGCTCGAGCGCCCGTCACGGGCGGCGAACGGGCTTGCCGGCCGAGGGTCGCTCAGCGCCGAGCGCGTCTGCGCGACGCCCGGATCGGCCTCGACCTGCTCGACGACGCGGCGCAGGTTGGCGCGGCCCTCGCGGCTGCGCAGCGGGCCGTCGCCGCGCACGAGCACGACGATCCCCGGCGTGAGCCCGCGGCCTGCGAGCTCGCGCAGCTCGTCACCGGCGACGTTGCTCTCGGACTGCGGATCGATGAAGTCGAGGTCCGGGTCGACGGACAGCATCCCGGTGACCGGCACGCCGAAGCCGATCGCCAGGGCCAGGAACGCGACGGTCGCCGCCAGCACGCGGCGGGGCTGTGCGGTGACGAGGCGGGCGATCGCGGCGAGCACGGTGCGCACACTGTAAGTGATCACTCACTCACGCGTCAAGTGGCGCGCCGGCGGGCGAGGCGCCGTTGGGATCTCGTCGGCGGCGAGGCCGTCGGGATCAGGAGGTCCGCGCGATGCCGGCCTCCGCGACCCCCTCCTCGAGCGCCTCGAGCCCGAAGCCGTCGACCGGCCCGAGCGCGCCGCTGCCCAGCAGGCCGCCGCCGGCCGCCCGGATCGCGCCCCACGCGAGGATCGCGCCGGTGAAGTCATAGGGGTTGTCGCCCTCGAGCTTCACGCGCGCGAGCTCGTTGCCGTCGGCGTCGGACGCAATCGCGACGATGTGCGAGCGCGCTCGCGCGCGCGCCGCCGCGCTCGGGCCGCCGGTCGAGCCCTTGACGAGCCGCCCGGCGGCGGTCTCGATCGCGCCGCGCGCGCCCGGCAGCCGGGTCGCCAGCGCCGTCGCGGCGGAGAGCGCCTGCAGCGGCCGGGACGCCGCGCCGAACCAGCCCAGCCAGACGCGCGCGTCGCGCAGGCCCGGGTACAGGCGCGGCAGCGCGAACTGCTCCGTCGCACCGACCGATACCGCCGGCCGGCCGTCGAACGAGCGCACGCTGCGCGCCATGCGCTGCGTGACGAGCCTGCCGCCGGTGAACGCGTAGGCCGGCTCGGCGAGCATCCCGGCGGCCGACGCGCGCGTGCCTCCGCTGGGCTGCGGGCCGCCGCCGGCGAAGTAGCCCACGTCGACGCTGATCGCGCGCCCACCGGCACCGCGCAGCGCCAGCGCGCCGGCGAGGTTGCCCGGGACGTAGTCGTATCCGAACGCGGTCAGCAGCCCGGCCCCTGCGCGCGCGGCATCGGCTCCGTGGCGCTCGAAGACCGCCCGGATGAACGCCGGCTCGCCGGTCGAGTCGAGGTAGTGCGCTCGCGCGTCGATCGCCGCGCGCAGCGCCGCGCCGCCCCAGCGCACGAACGGCCCGACGCTCGTGACGAGGACGTCGCCGGACTCGAGCAGGCCGCGGATCGCCTGCGCGTCGCCGGCGTCGGCGACCGCCGCCTCGAGGCCGCCGAGCTCGGCTGCGAGCGCCTCCACGCGCTCACGGGAGCGCCCGGCGAGCACCGGCGCGGCGCCGCGCGCCACCAGCGCGCGCGCGGCGAGCCGCCCGGTGTATCCCGTCGCCCCGAACAGGACGATCCGCGCGGCCATGGCACCACGCTACATAACGCCGCTCGTGCGGTCGTGCGGGTACCCTGAGGAGCAGCGATGGACGAACGGGTCCTGGCCGAGAGGCTCATCACCTACGACACGTCCACCAGCGACGGCCTGCGCGCCGCGGTCGGCTTCGTGAAGGGATGGCTCGAAGCCCGCGACGTTCCCGTGACGGGGCGCGAGTTCGGCGGTCTGCCGGTGGTGCTCGCCGACGTCGGGCCGGCCGACGGCCCCTGCGTGATCCTCCACGGCCACGTCGATGTCGTGCCCGCCCACGAGGACCAGTTCCAGCCGCGGGTCGAGGGCGACCGGCTCATCGGCCGCGGCGCGTACGACATGAAGGGCGCGCTCGCCGCGATGATGTGCGCCGTGCACGACGTCGCGCGCAACGACCGCGTCCGCCTGCGCTTCATCTGCGTGCCCGACGAGGAGTCCGACGACCTCGCGAGCCGCTGCACCGACTCGCTCGTCGAGGAGGGCCTGCGCGCGAACTTCGCGATCACCGGCGAGCCGACGGACCTGCACATCGGCGTCCAGGCGAAGGGGGTTCTCGCCGCCCGCGTCGAAGTCAGCGGCACCGCCGCGCACGGTTCGACGCCGTGGCTCGGCGACAACGCGATCCTCAAGGCCTACGACATGTTCCGTCGCATCGAGACCCTACGCTTCAGCCGGGAGTCGTCGGAGCTCTTCGATCGCCCGTCGATCAACATCGCGCGGATCGTCGGCGGCGATGCCTTCAACAAGGTGCCGGACCGCTGCACGATGGACGTCGACATTCGCTTTCTGCCAGACCAGGACGCCGCCCAGATCCTCGCGGAGATCAGCGCGCTGGGCGACGACGTGCGGATCCTGAAGACCTTCCAGCGCTCGCCCGCGCAGGTGTCGCGCTCCAACCCGTACGTGCGCGCGCTGCGCGACGCCGTGTCCAACTCGCTCGACGACGAGGCGCTGTCGATCGGCCGCGACGGCGCCTCGGACGCGATCTCGTTCCTCGAGGCCGGCATCCCGGCGGTCGAGTTCGGCCCCACCGGCGGCGGCCATCACGGCCCCGAGGAGTGGGTCTCGATCGACTCGCTCGCGCGCTACCGCCGCGCGCTGCGCGACTTCGTCGTCGGCCTGCCCGAGTGGCTCGCGCGCGAGCACGACCCCGCCCGCCCGGAGCCCGCGCCGCTGCGGGCCGTCGAGGGAGGGCTGAACGGATGAGCGTCTACGAGGGCGAGGCGGACTCCCGGCTCGGCTGGGACATGTGGAAGAAGTTCGCCATCGGCG
>DATMJM010000159.1:0-3985 GCA_035553935.1 Solirubrobacteraceae bacterium | reverse complement strand
TCTTCGGGCTGATCCCGCTCGTCGGCGCGACGATCGGCGGCGTGCTGATCCTCATCGTCACGCTCTTCACCGACTTTCCCAGCGCGACGATCATCTACGGCCTCTTCCTGATCCTCTACCAGCAGGTCGAGAACAACGTGCTGCAGCCGTTCATCTTCAAGCGGACGGTAAACGTGCCGCCGCTCGTCGTGATCCTGGCGATCCTCGCGGGCTCGTCTGTCCTCGGGGTCGTCGGGGCGCTCGTCGCGATCCCGCTGGCGGCAGCGTTGCTGATCGTCGTCAAGGAGTTCTACGGCGGGCAGACGACCGTCGCGGGATCGGTCATCCTGCCCGACGAGCCGCCGCCCGGCGGTGACGACCCGCCGCCGCCCCCGGCGGTCGTCGTCGAGCCGCCGCCGGGCCCGAAGCCGAAGCCGCCCAAGCCGCGCCGGCCCAAGCCGGCGTAGAGCGCGCGCTGCAGCGCGCACACGACGGCGCGGCCGCGCTCGAACATTCGTCCGCCCACCTGCGGCTTGCGGGCTTCCGGCCGAGGACGGGAGGACCACTGACCTTCAGCGATCGGGTCGTGCGGCCCAACCTGTCCCTTCAAGGAGAGCCTCGCACCATGCGCAATCGACGTACCGTACTTGCACTTCTGGGCGGAATACTCGCCTTCGCGCTCATCGCGGGCGCCGCCGCCAGCCTCGGCGGGATCACCTCCGGCGACCTCGGCGCCGACGACGGCATCGTCGCGTCCTGCGACACCAACGGCGTCACGACGTCGTACACGAGCGCCTACAGCGCCACCGGGACGGCCGGCTACAAGGTCGACGACGTCACCGTCGGCGGCATCTCCGACAACTGCGACGGCCAGACGATGACGGTCACGCTGAGCGGCGCGTCCGATGCCGAGCTCGGCACCGTCACCCAGGCCGTGCCGGTCGCGGCCGCGTTCACGAACGTCCTGGACTTCAGCTCGCAGGGCGTCCTCAGCGAGGCCGTCACCGGCGTCCACGTCGTCATCAGCCAATAGCGAACGATCTCGATCGCGAGGGAGGACCGCGGCAAGGCGCGGCGTCCGCGCTCTCGTCAGTCATGCGCCTGCGCCGCAGACACGTCGCCGTGGCGGTCGCAATCGCGACCGCCGCGGTCGTCCCTGCGTTCGCGGCCAGCCTCGGCCTGTCGAGCGGCGATCTCGGCGCCGGCGCCGCGGTCGTGTCGGCCTGCGACACGAACGGCTTCACCGTCAGCTACACGACCTCGGGCGCCAACGTCACGTCCGTCGGCGTCGCCGGCATCGCGGATCCCGCCTGTGAGGGCGGCGTGCTCTCCGTCACGCTCGCCGACGCGAGCGGGGCGGCCGTCGGCTCCGGCGGGCCGCAGACCGTTCCCACCGACGGCGACGGCACCGACAACTCCATGACCGTCGCGCTGAGCCCTTCGCCGGCGGCGAGCATCGTCACCGCCGTGCACGTCGTCGTCAGCGGACCATGATCGACCGCCTTCGAAGCCGCCGCCAAGCCCGTCTCGCCGTCCTCGCGGCGCTGCTCGGCCTGAGCGCCCTGGCGGTGTCCGCGGGCCTGGCGGCATCGCTGACCGTGAGCTCGAGCAAGCTGACGAGCTGGTCGAGCTCCGCCGGGTGCACGCCCGGGACCGTCACGGCGTCCGCCGACCAGGACACCTACGTCGACCAGGACGCCCCGTCGAGCAGCTTCGGCGCTGCGACGCAGCTCAAGGTGAAGGCCCCGCTCGTCAGCCTCCTCGGAGCCGACCTCGGCGGACGGCGGCAGACGCTCGTCCGGTTCGCGCTGCCCGCCGTGGGGCTGTGCTCCGTCACGCAGGCGAAGCTGCGGCTCTACGTGGCCGCCAGCTCGAGCTCGATGGCCATCGAAGCCGTGCGCGCCAACGGGCCGTGGAGCGAGACGTCGACGTGGCCGCCGCCCGCCACGACCGGTACGGCAATCTCCATAACGTCCGGCACCGCCGCGGGCTGGCGCGAATGGACGGTGACCTCGCAGGTCACGGCGATGTACTCGCAAACCAATCACGGCTTCGTCGTCCGCGACAACGTCGGCCTCTCCCTGCTCGCCCCCGAGCAGGTGCTCAACAGCCGTACGGCGGCGAGCAATCCCCCCGAGCTTGCCGTCACGCTCGGATGAGCCCGCCGCGTCCATCCCGCCTGCGCCGCGTGTGGGGGATCGTCAAGACCACCGTGTTCGTCGCGGCCGTCGTCCTGTGGGCGATCTTCCTGCGCCCGCAGTTCCTCGGCGGCCCGGCGCAGTTCATCCTCGTCTCGGGCACGAGCATGAAGCCGCAGATGCAGACCGGCGACCTCGTCCTCGTCACGCGCAGCAGCGCCTATCGCGTGGGCGAGCGCGTCGCCTACCGGATCCCGGAGGGGGAGCCCGCCGCCGGGCGCGTCGTGATCCACCGCATCGTCGGGGGCTCGGCGAGCGCGGGCTTCGTGATGCGCGGCGACAACCGGGCGACGAACGACCGCTGGAAGCCCAAGCCCGGCGCGATCGTCGGCACGACCCGGCTGCGCATTCCCGCGGGAGGCCGCGACGCGCGCGCGATCCTCACGCCGATCGGCCTCGGCGTGCTCGCGGGCCTGGCCGTCTTCGCGTTCATCGCGCTCGGGCCCGACGGCAGGCAGCCGCGGGCGCGCCCTCGCGAGAACGTCGCGCCGAGCGCAGCCCCGACCGGCGAGAACGACCGGCCGGCGCCGGGCGTCGCGGTTCCCGCGCCGCCGGTCGTGGCGCCGGCGGCGCCGGCAGCGACGTCGGGAAGCCGGAGATGACGGTTCGCGTGTGCGTCCGGCGCACCGCCTTCAACCTCATGGAGGCGCGCGCCGCCGCGCGCGCACGTCGTCTGCGCGCCGCGGTCAGTCCAGCAGCGACGCGGGCAGCCCGCCCACGCCGATCATCCCCGGCCCCGCGTGGGCGCCGATCACCGGGCCCACCTCGCTGACGAAGCGCGGCTCGCAGCCGAAGACCTCGCGGCCGCGCTCGACGAGCCTTGCCGCCTCGCCCGGCGCCTGGATGTGCTGCACGCACCAGGCGTCGGCGCCGTCGCCGTGCAGCGTCCGCATGTACTCGACCATCCGGTCGAACGCTCGGCCCCAGGTGCGGACGCGCTCGACGGGCTCGATCTGCGTCCTCAGGGACAGGATCGGCTTGATCTTCAACGCGCCGCCGAGCCAGGCCTGGGCGCCGCCGACGCGCCCGCCGCGGCGCAGGTACTCCAGCGTGTCGAGCGCAAACCAGATCCGCTGGCCGTCGCGCGCCGCCTGCGCGTGATCGAAGACCTCCTGCAGCGTCCCGCCCGCCTGCGCGCGCGTCGCCGCCGCGAGCAGCTGGAGGCCGAGGCCGCCGCAGACGGTGCGCGAGTCGAGCACCTCGATGCGGTCGGCGAACCCGCGCTCGGCGAGCTGCCCGCGGGCCTGCAGCGCCGAGTCGTACGTGCCTGAGATCCCGGCCGAGATGTGCACCGAGACGATGTCGAGGCCATCCTCGAGCAGCGGCTCGTAGCACGCGACGAAGTCGCCGATCGACGGCTGCGAGGTCGTCGGCAGCGCGCCGCCGGTGCGCATGAGCTGCCAGAACGCGGGCAGGTCGGTCATGTCGCTCTCGCGCTGCAGCGAATCGTCGAGCCTGACGTACAGCGAGACCTCGTGCAGGCCCAGGCGCTCGACGAGCTCGCGTGGCAGGTAGTGCGTGCTGTCGGTGACGATGGCGACGGGCATGCGGGCGAACGCTACCGCTGCGGGTCGACGACCAGCTTGCGCGCCTCGCCGGCGGACGGCCGCAGCAGCGCCTCGTGCAGGTCGTGCAGCCCGATCGTCGCGCCGGCCAGCACACGCCAGTCGACGTCGCCGGCGGCCAGCAGCTCGAGCGCCCGGTCGACCTCGGCCGGCGTGTGGTGAAACGCGCCGCGCACGTCGAGCTCGGCGTAGTGCAGCGGGGATGCCGGCAGCGAGGTCACGCTGCCGGCATCCCCGCTGCAC
>DATMJM010000158.1:0-2821 GCA_035553935.1 Solirubrobacteraceae bacterium | reverse complement strand
GGTATGTCTACTTCTGAGCAGGGCCCCACATGCATACGCTGCTGTCAGCCGGTCGTCCCCGCTGACGCCAACGTCCGCACCATCCCCGGTGTCAAGGGCCAGCAAGAATCCCCACTGGTGGCCAGTTAATTCCCCACGCCTGTAGCGCCCTTGGTGTGGTGGTTCCCGCCGGCGTCTCGCGGAGCGAAGGCGCGAAGCGCCGAGCGGAGCGAGACGCCGGCGCGCGCTCACCGCGGGAGGGGTCGACGGCGGTTCGGTCAGGCGGGCGTGACGACGTTGCGGGCTTCGCGTAGGCGGTAGCTCTCGCCGTCAAGCGCGATCACGTGGCAGTGGTGTAGGAAGCGGTCGAGGATCGCGGTGGCGGTCGCGGCGTCGGGCAGGAACTGGGTCCAGTTCTGGAAGTCGACGTTGGTCGTGATCGCGATCGAGCGCTGCTCGTAGGCGGCGGCGATGAAGCGGAACAGGTGGTCGGCGGCGACCCTGTCCAGGGCGGTGAAGCCGAGGTCGTCGATGACGACGAGATCGTGGCGCAGGAGGCGTTCGATGAGCTTGCCGACGGTGTTGTCGGCCAGGCCGCGGTAGAGCGCCTCGACGAGCTGGTCGGCGGGGAAGAAGCGGACCTTCTTGCCGGCGGTGATCGCGGCGCGGCCGAGGGCTTGGGCGAGGTGGCTCTTGCCGACACCGGCCGGGCCAGCGAGGCAGAGGTTGTCGTTGCGATCCAGCCATTCCAGCGAGGCGAGGAACTCGAACGTCGGCCGCGGCAGCTGGCTGGCCTTGAGGTCGAAGCCGTCCAGTGTCTTGTGGGCGGGGAACCCTGCGGCCTTGATCCTGGCGCGCTCGTTGGACGCGTCGCGCGAGGCGAGCTCCTCGCGAACCAACGTGGCCAGCAGCTCTGCCGGTGGCCAGCGCTGCGTCTTGGCGGTCTGCAGCAGCTCGGGGGCGAGCTCGCGCATCCCGCGCAGGCGCAGCCTTCGCAGCCCGGCCTCCAGCTCGGGGTCCAGGGGCTGGGTCATCGGCGTGTGCGGCGGTAGTCGTCCAGCGAGCGGACCGCGACCTTCGGCAGCCCCTCGAGCGCCAGCGGTGCGGCGTCGAGAACCGCGCTCGGCGGTGCCGCCGCCAGCCCGTCGGCGATCGAGCCCAGGTCGCCGTGCGCGAAGCGCCCGAACGTCGTGGCGCGCGCGAGCGTCGCGCGGGCCTGGTCTTCTCCGCGCGTGCGCGCGAGGACCAGCGCCTCCTCCAGACGCTCGTGCAACCTGGCCGTGCCTGCGGCCGCGGCGGCGCGCAGGTAGTCCTCGGCCTCGTCGCCGAGCGCCAGAAACGCGTGCTCGGACGGCGTGCGGGGTCGCAGCGCGCGAACGCCGGTCGGCGCCGGCGTCGGGTAATGCGCGTCGGCGATCGACGCCTCCCCGGGTGCCAGCAGCGCGTGCATGGCGACCGGGACACCCAGGTACATGATCACGACGTCGCGGTCGCTGGCCTGCACCGTGACGTTCTCGCCGACGAGGCGGTGCGGGACCGAGTAGCGCGCCGAGCAGAAGCGGATCGTCGCCAGCCGGTCGACCTTGCGCAGCTCGCCGCACGCAACGACCGGCCGCGTCGCCGGCAGCGCCCGCAGCAACGGCAACTCGACCTGCAGGCGCTCACTGGGCCGGGCGCGGGTCTCGTAGTGGATCTCGGCGTTGACCTCCTGACACCACGCCGCGCCGGCCTGGTTGGCCTCGTCCAACGAGCCGAAGCCCTCATAGGGGATCAGGTCGGACTTCGTGAACCGAACGAGCGCCTCGACCTTGCCCTTGGACTCCGGGTCCTGACGCTCGGTCGTCCTGGGCGAGAAGCGGTAGTGCGCCGCCAGGCGAACGAGGTCAGGGTTGAGCACCGCCGCACCTGCCAAGTGGCCGGTGGCGACGGTCTTCGGGTTGTCGAACAGCACCCGGCCGGGCACCCCGCCGACCTGCTCGAAGCTGTGTGCCAGTCCAACCGCCAGCGCGCCGAAACGCTCGCTGCAGGAGAAACTGACCGTTCGGTAGCGCGACCAGCCCATGACCCCGGAGAAGAACGACAGCTTCCGCGGGCCGGCCGCCGTCGGGACCGTGCCGGCCGCCCCCCAGTCGCACAGCATCCATTCGCCCGGCGCCGAGATCCATGGCCGGTAGACGCGCCCGTCGGCTGCCTGCTTCTGGCGCCACCGCTCCTTGGCGTCGGCGACCGCGCGGCGCAGCGAACGCTCCGAACCGCAGTAGCCCGCCGCACGAGCGATCCGCAACAGCCGCCGCGCCGTGATCTTCGCGTGCGTCTGCTCGACGCGCTCGGCGATCACCTCGGCAACGTCGTCAGTCACCCGCGACCGCGCAAGCACCGGCGCCAACTGCCCGGCATCGCCGGCCGCCTCGACATAGCGCTTGACCGTCTTGTGGTCGCAACCGACCAGCGCCCCGACCGCGCGATAGCTGCCCAACTCCTCGTAGAGGGCGATGATCTCCACCTGCGTCCTTCCGCTCTTCATGGGCGTCCTCCCGACCGTGCGTGCAAGAGCACCGCACCGTCGAGCGCGAACCGGACGGGTGGGGAATTACGTGGCCACCAGTGGGGAGTTTCTCGTGGCCGCGGTCACATCGACGCTTCTTGCGGCGCTTCGTGGCTCCGGGCTCACGCGTGCTTGAGGTCGGCGCGGGACCGGGCCGCTTCACGCTGGAGCTGGCACAGATCGGTGCTCAGATCGTCGTGACGGACGTCTCCGAGGTGCAGCTTGCGCTCAACGAGGCGCAGCTGGCGGGCACAAAGGCCGAGCAGCAGGTGGAGCGGCGTGAGCTGCTTGATGTCT
>DATMJM010000157.1:0-2479 GCA_035553935.1 Solirubrobacteraceae bacterium | reverse complement strand
CGGTCGCCGGTGACTGGTCGCTGCATCTGAAGAACGCCGCCGGCGCGGATGTCGCGGGCAGCCCGCAGGCGGGCGACGAGAACGGCGACACCTACACGGTGGCGGCCGGCGACTACGAGGTGTCTGAGACCGGCGGTCCCTCGGGCTACACGGCGACGTTCAGCGGCGACTGCGATGCCGACGGCGACGTCAGCGTCGCGGTCGGTGTCCAGAAGACCTGCACGATCACCAACGACGACATCGCGCCGCGCCTGACGGTCGTCAAGCACGTCGTCAACAGGGGCGGCAGCAACACCCTGGCGTCGGCGTTCCAGATGGACGTCACCGCCACGAACCCGAGCGATGCGCACTTCCCGGGCAGCGAGAGGGGCACGACGATCACGCTCGACGCCGGTCCGTACGCGGTCGATGAGTCGGGCGGCCCGTCCACATTCGAGAAGGCCCTGTCGGCCGACTGCGCCGGCACGATCGCGGTCGGCCAGGAGAAGACCTGCACGATCACGAACACGAAGGTCCTGCCGGCCGGCATCGTGGTCAAGAAGGGCCCGGCCTGGGCCTACCACGGAGACACCCTGAACTTCACGTTCGAGGTGACGAATCCCGGCACGACGCCGCTGACGACGGTCAACGTGACCGACGACAAGTGTGCGCCGGTCGTGGGGCCGACGCAGAAGCTCGGCGGAGACCAGGACGACAAGCTCGACGCCGGCGAGACGTGGGTCTACACGTGCACGATGCAGGTCCCGGCGCACACCGCAGGCGACACGAGCCTCGTGAACACGGTCACGCTGTCGGCGAGCGACGCCGACGGCGAGCCGGTCGGCGACAGCGACCAGCACACGACCCTGATCCTGCATCCGGCCATCAACGTCGACAAGGCGGGTCCGGCGACGGCCCAGGCGGGCCAGCCGGTCGCGTACACGATCGTCGTCACGAACCCCGGCGACGTGCCGTTCCTGGCACAGAACGTCAACGTGGCCGACGCGCTGTGCGAGGCGCCGCCGCTGCTGACGACGAAGAACGGCGATCCGACGCCCGGCCAGTTCGACCCGGGCGACACGTGGACGTACACGTGCACCGTGCAGACGCTCGTCGGCCAGACGGTGGTCAACAACGTCGCCGTCGCGACCGCGACCGACAGCTTCGGCGGCAACGAGGTCGGCGACGACGATGCCGCGGCGACGCAGCTCACGCAGCCGCCGGTCGCACCGCCACCACCGCCGCCGCCACCACGCCCGTCGCCGGCACCCGTCGCTGCGGCGAGCGTGCCGGTGGCGCCCTCGAGCGCTCCGGCGTCGATTGCAACGGCTCGTCTCAGCGGCCCCGGCCGGTGCGTCTCGCGCTCGTTCAAGGCGGCGGTGCGAGGGCGCAACATCTCGCAGGTCCTGTTCATCTTGGACGGCAAGAAGCTGCGGACCGTCAAGTCCAGGCCCGGCCGGACCGTGTTCAGCGTGCGGATCGATCCGCGCCGCCAGAGCTACCGGGCGCACCGCGTGATCGCGCTGGTCTCGTTCCGGGCCTCGGCGAACAGGCGGCCCCGGACGCTGCGCATGGTGTACGTGCGGTGCGCGCGCGTGATGCCGAAGTTCACCGGGTGACGTGAGGGCCCGCCTCCAGGCCCTCATGCTCGCCGGCTGCGCCCTCGCCCTCACGGGCGGGGGTGCAGCTCGTGCTGAGGGAGCGGTCGACATGCGCCAGGTGCGACCGCCGGCGGCCACGACGCCGTTGGGCAGCGAGCGGCTCTCGGACGAGAAGCGCGTCACCCGCGTCGCCAACGCCGTGCTGCGCGCGCCCGTCCACCGGCTGCCGACGAAGTCCTCCAAGCTCGTCGGCCGCCTGCGGTTCCAGACCGAGGACGGACCGCTCGAGGTCTACCTCGCGCTCGAGAGCCACCTCGACCGCACGGGCCGCCTTTGGGTGCGCGTTCGCCTGCCGATGCGCCCCAACGGCAGAACGGGATGGGTCGTGCGCGACGCCCTCGGACCGCTGCGCGTCGTCACGACGAACCTGCGCGTCAACCGCAGGATGCTGCGCGCGACGCTCTACAGGAACGGTCGCAAGATCTGGTCCTCGCGGATCGGCGTGGGCAAGAGCGACACGCCGACCCCGCGCGGGCGCTTCTGGATCCGGGAGCGGCTGCGCAACCTGGGCGGCAGCGGCATCTACGGACCATGGGCGTTCGGGACGGCCGCGTACTCGAAGCTCAGCGACTGGCCCGGCGGCGGCGTCATCGGCATCCATGGGACCAACCAGCCGGGTCTGCTCCCCGGCCGGGTCTCGCACGGCTGCATCCGGGTCCCCAACGACAAGATCAGGCAGCTGGCGAGGATCATGCCGATCGGCACGCCGGTGCAGATCGTGGGGGTCTAGCCCGGCCAGGCCTCGAGGCGCTCGGCGAGGCGGTTCATCCCGCGCTCACGCGCGGCGGCGGCGGCGGCGCTGCCGTCGCCGCGCGTGAGCGCGGGATGAACCGCCTCGC
>DATMJM010000156.1:0-3739 GCA_035553935.1 Solirubrobacteraceae bacterium | reverse complement strand
CGCTCCTGCTGAATGTCAGCTCGCTGCAGGAGGTCCGCGTCGATCCGGCGTCGCGGCGCGTCCGGGTCGGCGCCGGCGTCAAGTGGGACCGCGTCGCCCCGCGGCTGTCGGCTTACGGCCTGGCCGGCTTGCACGGCTCCTCGCCCGACGTCGGCATCGCCGGCTACTCGCTCGGGGGCGGCATCGGCTGGCTGTCGCGCAAGCACGGCATGCAGACGAACGCCGTCACCGCGCTCGAGCTCGTCACCGCCGAGGGCAACCTCGTGCGCGCCGACGCTGAGCAGCACGCCGACCTCTTCTGGGCGCTGCGCGGAGGCGGCGGCAACTTCGGCGTTGTGACCGCCATCGAGTTCGCCGTCCATCCGGTAGACGAGCTGTACGCGGGCGCGCTGTTCTTCCCGTTCGAGCGTGCCTCCGACGTGCTGCACGCCTGGGGCGAGCTGCTGCCCGGGCTGCCCGACGAGCTCATGTCGTGGGCGTCGCTCATCCACTTCCCGCCGCTTCCCGACGTTCCGGCGTTCGCCCGCGGCCGCTCGTTCGCCGTCGTCATGGCGGCGTTCCTGGGAAGCGCGGCCGAGGGGCGCTCGCTCCTGCGCCCGCTGCGCGACCTCGGGCCCGCGCGCGACACGCTCGCGAGCGTCCCGCCGGTCGTGCTCGGCGACCTGGCGATGGACCCGCTCGATCCGCTTCCGTTCCGCCTCGGCCACCAGCTCCTCGACGGGTTGTCGCCGCAGACGATCGACGGGCTGCTCGCGGCGGCCGGACCGGCATCGGGTCGCGGGGAGACGCTGACGATGCTGCAACTGCGCCACATGGGTGGCGCGCTCGCGCGCGAGCCCTTCGGCGCGGGCGCCCGCGCGACGCTGCCCGGGGAGGTCTGCATGGTCATGCTGGGCGTCGTCGCCGACGAGCGGGCCGACGGCGAGGTGCGCGCGGCGATCGCCGACGTCGAGGCCGCCGCCCTGCCGGGGCGCGCCGGCCAGTACCCGAACTTCGTCGAGGAGCGCACCGACGCGAGCACGTTCTTCGATCCCGACACCTGGGCCCGGCTGCGCGCCGTGAAGGCCCGCTACGACGCCGGCGACCTGTTCGCCGGCAACCACCACATCCCACCGGCGGCGTGACCCGCCACCGCCACCAGACCGCGGAGGACCACCATGACCACTGTTCTCACAGCCGCACAGACCGAGCCGTCCGCCGGCGTCGATCTGCGGCCGGCGGCGCCCGCCGACGCACCCGAGTGCGGGCGCATCATCTTCGAGGCGTTTCGCGACATCGCCGAGCGCCACGGCTTCCCACCGGATTTCCCGAGCGTCGAGGCCGGCACGTCGCTCGCCGCGTCGTTCATCGCGCACCCGTCGATCTTCGCCGTCGTCGCCGTCAGCGACGGCCGCGTCATCGGCTCGAATTTCCTCGACGAGCGCGACGCCGTCCGCGGCGTCGGCCCGATCACCGTCGACCCGAGCTACCAGGGCGCCGGCGTCGGGCGCCGCCTCATGCAGGCCGTCATCGAGCGCGGCCGCGACGCCGGCACCATCCAGCTTCAGCAGGACGCGTTCAACACGCGCTCGCTGTCGCTGTACGCGTCGCTCGGCTTCGACGTCACGCACCCGACCGTGCTCATCACGGGCACGCCCGCCGACCAGCCCGATCCCGCGTGGCAGATCCGCCGGCTCAGGGTCTCCGACCTCGACGCCTGCGACGCGCTGTGCGCCGCCGCGCACGGCCGGCACCGCAGCGCGGCGCTGCGCGACGCGCTGCGCGAGCTCGACCCCTACGTCGCGGTCCGCGACGGGCGCGTCGTCGCGTACGCCTCGACGCTCGGCATGTGGTCGCTGGCGCACGCCGCTGCGCACACGCCTCGCGACATGCAGGCGCTGATCGCGGGCTACGCCGCGGCGACCGGCGGGCCCGTGCAGATGCTCGTGCCCACCCGCCACACCGAGCTGTTGCGCTGGTGCCTGGCCCAGGGCCTGCGCGTCGTCAAGCCGATGAACGTCATGGCCCTCGGCGAGTATCGCGAGCCGCTCGTGGGCTGCTGGATTCCGTCGGTCCTGTACTGACAACCGCTCACAGCATGCGCTCGCGCCGGCTCTCCGCCGCAGCGGCGACACGCGCGAGCGCGTCGGCGAGCGGGTCGAGCAGCATGCCGCCCGATGGGGCCGCCGGAGCCGGCCTCGCGCTCGATGCGGCCGGCGAGGTCCCGGACCTCGGCGCACCGGCCATCCTGCTCGCGCCGGTGACGGGCTGCGCCTGGCGTCGCAGCCCGTCCGCGTCGCCGCGCTCGTAGACGACGCGTAGCTCGGCGAGCGGCTCCCCCTTCGGCCACGCGATGTGCAGCAGCTGGCGGCGCAGCCTGTAGGCCAGGAACGACACCGTCGTGGGCTGGGCGATGAAGTCGTCGATGCCCGCTTCGATGCAGCGCTCGGCCTCGCCCTGCATGACGTTCGCCGACGGCGCGATGCCCGGGATGCGGGCAAGGCCCCCCTCCACTCGCGCTCGCGGACGCGGCGGCGAGCTCGAAGCCGTCCATGCGCGGCATGTTCAGCTCGGTGAGCACGAGCCCGTACCTCTCGAGTGAGTACGTGCCCGCTACGTCCAGCGAGCGGAGCGCGGACCGCGCGCGACCGCGGCGCGATCGTCGAGCCTGACGGCACACCCCGCGCCCTCGGCGCTTCGTCGGGCGATGGCGAGACCCGGACTCGAACCGGGACCACGGTTTTCAGTCGTGCGGTCTCGACCGCCTAGTCGACGAGCGCTCTCAGCGAAGCGACTGCGGCGCCCACGCGGACGGCAGGGCGGCGCAGTTCGTGTGCCGGCGCGTGCGGCGTCGGCGAGCGGGGCGTCGCCGCGCCCGGCGGGCCGGTCGGAGTGTCACTCGTCGTGGCGTCGAGGGCCGAGTCCTAAGCTGCGTGGGTGGCGCGGCCGATGGTCAGCACGGGGCTGCAGCGCTATCGAGCTGTCCTGCGCGCGCCGCAGGTCGCGCCGCTTGTGGCGAGCGCGCTGGTGGCGGTGCTGCCGATCGGCATGGGAACGCTGGCGGTCGTCGTCTTCGTGCAGCGCCAAACCGGCTCCTACGGCACCGCCGGTCTGGTGGCCGCCGCGCTCGCGTTGGGCGCCGCTGTCGCCACGCCGATGCTGGGAAGACTGATCGACCGCGTCGGACAAGCACGAGTCCTGGTGCCGTGCGCCGTCGTATCGCCTGTCGCGCTTGCGGGCATTGTGCCCGTTGCAGACGCCGGCGCTTCGGCCGGCGCGCTCGGCGCCGTGGCGTTCGTCGCCGGCAGCAGCGCACCACCGGTGCTCAGCTGCCTTCGTAGCATGTGGCCCACGCTGCTGGGCGGTGATGGTCACCTTGTACGCACCGGCCTGGCGGTGGACGCGCTGCTGCTTGAAGCAGCGTTCATCGCTGGCCCGCTCGTCGCGGCGATCCTGATCGCCGCCGTCTCACCACAGAGCGCGCTTCTCGTGGCAGCCGGCGCCACGATGGCCGGAACGCTGGCCTTCGCCGCAGCCTCGCCGATGCGAAACACCCGCGGCGCCGCACGCACCGACCGGCGCCTGCTCGGACCGCTGCGCGCTCAGGGTCTGCAGACCATCCTGCTGGCCACCTTTCCCGTCGGGGTGCTGTTCGGAGGCTTCGACGTGATCGCGCCCGCCATCGGCGAGGCTGCGGCGAAGGCCAGCGTTCCGGCCATCGTGGCGCCGGCTGCCACGAGAAGCGCGCTCTGTGGTGAGA
>DATMJM010000155.1:0-3335 GCA_035553935.1 Solirubrobacteraceae bacterium | reverse complement strand
CCTGCTCGCAGGCTGTGGCGGATCGGACGACGGCAACGGCGGCGGCTCGGAGGCCGGGGCCGCCGGCGCGCCGGCGGAGACGTTCAGCGAGCCGTCGCAGCGCCTCCTCGCGAGTGATCAGCGGTGGCATTGCGCGGCAGGGTCGCAGCCGCGCCGGACGTTGCTCGTCGCGCGCTGGGCGGTGGTACGTTTCTCCGACAGGGCCGGCCGGTCTGGACGGGAGCGAGACGCGGCGGTTTCGCGGCTGCCGCACCATGGCAACGGCGAGGAGGTTGGCAGATGGCCGATCGTGCAGGGCGTTTCGTGATCACGCGGCGCAGGTTCATCCAGGGGACCGCCGCGACGATCCTGCTCGCAGGCTGTGGCGGATCGGACGACGGCAACGGCGGCGGCTCGGAGGCCGGGGCCGCCGGCGCGCCGGCGGAGACGTTCAGCGAGCCGTCGCAGCGCCTCTCCGGGGAGCTGAAGATCCTGCTGTGGAGCCACTTCGTGCCGCGCCACGACAAGTGGTTCGACCGCTTCGCGGCGGACTGGGGCGAGAAGGTCGGCGTCAAGGTCACCGTCGACCACATCGAGGTCACGACGATCCCGGCGCGCCTGGAGGCCGAGATCTCCGCGAGGTCCGGGCACGACCTGGCGCAGTTCATCGGGCCGCTGCCGCAGCTCGAGCCGAGCGTCATCGACCTCGCCGACGTGACGAAGGAGGCGACGAGGCGCTTCGGCGCGCAGATCGACATCTGCCGGCGCTCGAGCCTGAACCCGACGACGAATAGGTACTACGCCTACAGCCCGAGCTGGGTGCCCGACCCGGGCAACTACCGCAAGAGCATGTGGACGGCGGTCGGCCTGCCGAACGGGCCGACGACGTGGGAGGAGCTGCGCGAGGGCGGCAAGGAGATCAAGGCCTCCAAGAAGGTCCCCGTCGGCATCGGCATGTCCCAGGAGATCGACTCCAACATGGCCGGCCGCGCGCTTCTGTGGTCCTACGGCGGCGCGATCCAGGACGAGAACGAGAACGTCATCCTCGACTCGCCGGAGACCGTCGCCGCGGTCGAGTACATGAGCGGCCTGTTCAAGGATGCGATGACCAACGAGGTCTTCGCCTGGAACCCGGCGTCCAACAACCAGGCGCTCGTCGCCGGCAAGCTGTCTTACATCATCAACTCGATCTCGGCCTACCGCACGATGCAGCAGGTCAATCCGCGCGTCGCCGAGGACGTCTTCTTCGTCCCCGCGCTGAAGGGCCCGAAGGACGACGTCGCCGCGCAGCACGTCATGTACAACTGGCTCGTCCCCGAGCACGCGAAGAACCCCGATGCGGCGCAGGAGTTCCTCCTGCACTACACGGAGAACTTCGCCCGCGCGACGTGGGAGTCCGAGCTGTACGACTTCCCGGCGTTCAAGAAGCTCTCGCCGGACCTGCCCAAGTGGCTGGACGACGATCCGTTCGGCTCCAAGCCCGCGGACAAGCTGTCGGTGCTCAAGGACGCGCTGGAGTGGACGACGAACGTCGGCCACCGCGGCTCGGCGAACACCGCCATCGGCGAGGTCTTCGGCACGTTCCTCATCCCGAACATGTACGCCCGGGCGGCGCGCGGGCGAGCGACGGCGCAGCAGGCCGTCGCGCGCGCCGAGGGCCAGATCAAGCCGATCTTCGACAAGTGGCGCAAGCGGGGGCTGATCGGCGGGACCGCATAGTCCCGTGGCGCTCGCCGTCGAGCTCAGAGCGCTGAGCAAGCAGTACCGCGGCGGCGACGTGCACGCCGTCGACGGGATCGACCTCACGACCGGCGAGGGCGAGTACCTCGTGCTGCTCGGGCCGTCGGGCTGCGGCAAGACGACGCTGCTGCGCACGATCGCCGGTCTCGAGGATCCGACCGCGGGCGAGGTGCTGATCGGCGGCAACGTCGTCAACGGCCTGCCGCCGCGCGCGCGCAAGATCGCGATGGTCTTCCAGAGCTACGCGCTGTACCCGCACAAGACCGTGGCGCAGAACATCACGTTCCCGCTGAAGGCGGAGAAGATGCAGGGCTCGCAGCGCGACGAGCGCGCGCGCTGGGCCGCCGAGCTTCTGGAGATCGGCCACCTGCTCGACCGCCGGCCGCGCCAGCTGTCGGGCGGCGAGCGCCAGCGCGTCGCGCTCGCGCGCGCGCTCGTGCGCGAGCCGAACGTCTTCCTGCTCGACGAGCCGCTGTCCAACCTCGACGCGAAGCTGCGCGCGAGCGCGCGCGACGAGCTGAAGCATTTCCAGCGGCGCATCGGCACGACGACGATCTACGTCACGCACGACCAGACCGAGGCGATGGGGCTCGGCGACAGGATCGCGGTGATGTACGCCGGCAGGCTGCGTCAGGTCGGCCCGCCGCGCGAGGTCTACGAGCGGCCCGCCGACACGTTCGTGGCAACGTTCCTCGGCTCGCCGCCGATGAACCTCGTCGCGCGCGGCGAGGAGCTGCTCGGGTTCCGGCCGGAGAGCTTCCTGCCGGCGGCGCTCGTCGACGGTGGCGCGCAGCGCGTGACCGTGCGCTTCGAGGTCGACCGCGTCGAGTACCTGTCCGGTGACCGCCACGTCTACGGGACGGTCCGCGGGCTCGGCGAGGAGACGCGCGTCATCGCGAAGCTCGGCGCGACCGTCGCGACGCCGCTCGAGCTCGGCCGCGAGCACGAGTTCGCGCTGCACCGGCGCGACCTGTGCCGCTTCGACAAGGCCAGCGGGCGGCGGATCGGGGACTGAGGCGATGGCCGCCCGCGAGCAGCCCGCTGCGAAGGCGACGCTCGCCGACCGCGAGAGCGTCCTCGCGCGGCTGTTCCTGCTGCCCGCCATCGCCTACATCGCGCTGCTCGTCGCGATCCCGTTCGTGCTCGCGATCGGCCTTGCGTTCAGCGACGTCACGACCGGCGATCCGAGCTACGACTGGGTCGGCTTCGACAACTTCGCGGCGATCCTCCACGACTCGGTCTTCTGGCGCTCGCTGCGCAACACGCTCGTCTTCACGGTCATCTCGATGGTGCTCATCGTCGTGCTGGGCAAGGCGCTCGCGCTCGTGCTCGTCGCGGACTTCCGCTTCAAGTGGCTCGTGCGCTTCTGCGTGCTGCTGCCATGGACGACGCCGATCGCACTGGCGGCGATCGCCTGGCTGTGGATGCTCGACTCGATCTACAGCCCGCTCGACTGGGTCGCGCGGACGATGGGGCTGCTGGAGACAAACCTGCACTGGCTCGGCCGCGACAACCTCGCGATGGCGTCGGTCATCGCCGTCCACGTGTGGCGGATCGTGCCGCTGGCGGCGATCATCATGCTCGCCGGCATCGTCTCGATCCCGAAGGACATCGAG
>DATMJM010000154.1:0-5473 GCA_035553935.1 Solirubrobacteraceae bacterium | reverse complement strand
CTGGCTGCACTGGTTGACGGCGCCCTACGTCGACGAGGCGGTGATCGGCGTCGGAGGCGCGATCGACCCGGTCTGGCCGCGCAGGCGCCCTGTCGGGCTGCCGCCGGAGTTCGACTGGGTGGTCGGCTGCTCCTATCGCGGGCTGCCCGAGACGCAGACCCCCGTGCGCAACATGATCGGCGCGAACATGTCGCTGCGCCGCGCCATGTTCGAGGAGGTCGGAGGATTTCGCAGCGGGATGGGGCGGATCGGCGCCACGCCACTGGGCTGCGAGGAGACCGAGTTGTGCATCCGCGCGCGCCGGCGCCGCCCGAAGGCATCGATCATCTACGAGCCGCGCGCGCGCGTGCTGCACCGCGTTTCGCCCGGCCGCACCGGCTGGCGCTACTTCCGTGCGCGCTGCTATGCGGAAGGGCTCTCGAAGGCAGCGGTGGCCGGGCACGCCGGCCACAGGGACGGGCTGGCCAGCGAGCGGTCCTACACGTTGCGGACGCTGCCGCGCGGGGTGCTGCGAGGTGTCGTGGAGACGCTCACCCTGCGCGACGTAACCGGCGTGGTGCGCGGTGCGGGCATCCTGACCGGCCTGCTCGTGACGACCAGCGGATACGTCGTCGGCTCGGTTGGCCGGCGCAACGGCCACGGAGGGTTCTGATGGCGAGCATGCAGGAGCTGACGGTGATCGTGCCGGTGCGCGACGGCGAGAACTGGATCGCGGACTGCCTCTCCTCGATCGCGCGCTCGTCGCCGGCGCAGATCATCGTCGTCGATGGGCTGTCGACCGACCGCACGGTCGAGCTTGCGACGGCGCATGGAGCGCGCGTGATCTCCGACGCAGGGCGTGGCGTGGCGGCCGCACGGCACATCGGAGCCCAGGCCGCACGCACGCGGTACGTCGCGCTCATCGACGTCGACGTCGTGCTGCGCGATCGCGCGCTCGAGCAGCTGCTCGACGAGTTCATCGCAGGCGGCTACACCGGGCTTCAGGCCGGGCTGCACAGCGTCGCAGGACCCGGATACTGGGGCCAGGCGCTCGCTCAGCACCACCGCACCGGGCGCAGCAAGCACTGGTTCGGCCTCGTCGCGACCATCCTGGAGCGAGAGGCGCTGCTGGAGCACGGCCTCGACGAGCGCTTCCTCTCCGGCGAGGACATCGACCTTCGCTGGCGCCTGGACCAGGCTGGAGCGAAGACCGGCGTCTCGCGCACCACCATCGTCGACCACCGCTTCGGGGACGGCTGGCAGTTCGCGATGGGACAGTGGCTCGCCGACGGGCACGGGCTCGGACGGATGCTCGGCGTCCATGGCCTGCGCTCGCTGCGGCTTCTCGCGCTGCCGCTCGCCGCCGCGCTGCGCGGCTGCGCGCTGACCCTCACGCGGCGCCAGCCGCAGTGGATCCCGTATTACCTGTGCTTCTGCGCGTTCAACTACGTCGGAATGGCACGGGAGGTTTGTCGTCGCGGCGGACGCAGGCGCGATCTGGTTGCGGCGGAGATGCCTGGATGAACGGCACGCAGGGTGCGGCGCCGGATGCAGCGCGCGCGCTGACGATGCTCCCGAACTCGCTCGCGCTGATCGGGTCCAAGACGGCGACGATGGGCCTCGGCTTCGTGTTCTGGGTCATCGCGGCGCGGCTGTTCGAACCCGCCGAAGTCGGCCTCGCCGCGGCGATCGTCGCGGCGATGATGCTCTGCACGCAGATCGCTCTCGTCGGACTGGGCTCCGCCGTCATCGCGCTCCTCCCGCGTGAGCTGCCACGCCCGGATGCGCTGCTGGACTGCGCGTTCACGCTGGCAGGCGCGCTCGCGCTGGCGACGGGGCTCGGCTTCGTCGCGATCGCGGCGGTGACGCTCGGGGAGTTGCAGGTCGTCGGCGGGTCAGCGCTGTACGCGCTGCTGTTCGTGGCGGCGACGGTGACCGGCACGCTCGGGATCCTGCTCGACCAGCTGTCGACGTCGCTGCGCCGAGGTGACCAGGTGTTGATCCGGGGGATCGCGTTCGGGCTCGCCGCGGTGGTTTCGCTCGTGCTCGCCGCGAAGCTCGGCGGCGGCGGCTCGGCTGCGCTGCTGGCGCCGTGGGTGGTTGCCGGCGGCCTGGCCGTCGCGATCGGTGTCGTGCAGACTCGCCGAGCGCTCGGCGGCTATCTGCCGCGGGCGGCGATGAGCGGCGCGCGCACGCGCCGCCTGCTGGCCACGGGCGTTCGCAACTACGGCCTCACTCTCGCGGAGCGCGCACCCGGGCTGCTGCTGCCGGTCGTCGTGACCGAGCTGCTGTCGCCGCAGACGAACGCCGCCTGGTACGCGGCCTGGATGATGGCCTGGGTGGTCTTCATCGTCCCGATCCAGGTCGGCATGACACTGTTCGCGGAGGTTGCGCGCGAGCCCGCGTCGCTGCCGGCGGCCACGCGCCACGCCGTCCGCACGGCGCTGCTCGTCGGCGTCCCGGTTGCGGCGGGGCTCGCGCTCGCGGCACAGCCGGCGCTGGCACTGCTCGGCCACGAGTACGCCGCGCGCGGCGCCGCGCCGCTGCGGATCCTGCTGATCGGCCTGCTGCCGCTGATCTTCGTGCAGGCCTACTACGCGAGCTGCCGCGGCACCGGCCGCCTGCGGGAGGCGATCGCCGCCGCGTGGATCACGGCGGTCGGATCCGTGGGCGCGGCGGCCCTGGCGGCTTCGCAGGCCGGCCTCGAGGCGATGGCCGTCGCCTGGGTGCTCGTGCAGGCGGCGGCCGCCGCGTTCGCGGCCATGCGGCTCCGGGTGATCCGCCTCCGTCACGAGCACGCGGTGCACCCGGGCGCGCTGCCCCGACTGGCCCCCGGATAGCCGCATGACCCGCAGCGCCGATCGCGGGACAACCGCCGTCGTCATCTCCGATCTGCACCTCGCGGCAGGCCGTCACGACCCCTTCTCCGACGACCTGGCGCTCGCGGCGTTCCTCGATGCACTGGCGCGCCGGGCCGCGGCAGGCGCACGATTGCGCCTCGTGCTGCTCGGCGACACGCTGGACTTCGCGCTCGTCGAGCACGACGGCCGGCGCCTGGACCCGACGGTGCCCGGCGCGCTCGCGCGACTCGAGCGGATCGCCGGCGCGCACAGCGACGTCTTCGCCGCGCTCGCGCGGGCCGCAGGCGCGGGCGTCGCGATCGACATCGTCCCCGGAAATCACGACCTCGAGCTGCTCGCACCCGCCGTGCTCGACGTGCTGCGCGGGCTGCTCACCGGACGTGGCGGCTCCGTGACCCTGCACCCCTGGATGCTGCACCTGCCCGGCGTCGCCTACCTCGAGCACGGCCAGCAGCACCATGACATCAACCGCGTCCCGCGGCTGCTCGAGGCCGGCGCGGGCGAGCAGCTGCCGTTGCCTGCCGGAACGATCTACGGCGAGCACCTGCTCGCGCTCAACGACCTGTTCGGCGCAGACATCCCGATCGAGCGCCTCTGCGCGCGCTCGATGCTCGCGGCCGCCCGTCGCCACCCGGCGCGGCTCGCGCGCGCCGTGCGCCCGAGCCTCGCGGCCGTCCGCAACCTCGCGCGCTGCCAGCGAGCTGCGCGAACCGCGCTGCGGGCCGCGGCGCCGTCGAACGCCTACGCGAGTGCTCGATGCCTGCCGCGCGAGACGGTCGGGGCACTGCAGCACGCGACCGCGTCCACGCCGGCGGGCGCGGTCCGGCGACGGCTGCTGGGGCGCCGCGCGCACGAGCCGTACATGGTCGGCGGCGCGCGGAGCGCCTACGATCTGCTTGCGGCCGCCGGACAGGCGGTTCCCTTCTACGTGTTCGCGCACACGCACGTCGCCGACGACCGGCCGCTCACGTCGAACCCCGCCGGGCCGCGCTACCTCAACGCCGGCACGTGGTCCCGGCTGGCGCCGCACGGCGCGCGCCGCTGCTCCTACGTGGAGCTGCGCTGCGACGGCGCCCCCACCGCGAAGCTGCTGTGCTGGCTGACCGACCCCCGCTGCACCCCGAACCGTGGATGAACCATCCAGCAGGGCCGTCGCCCGCTGGCGTATCGAACACCTGTCATCGCTCGGTGCCCAGCGCCGCTGCGAGCTCGGGGATCGCCCGCTCGGCGGCCCACGCGCGCGGCACCGCCAAGCGCTCGACCGGCGCGTGCCCGAACGCGCGCGCGAGGATCGCGCGCTCGAGACCGGCGACCTCGTCCAGTGCCGCGCGCCAGGTCTCGTCGACCCCGGCCGCGAAACGCTCGCGCTGAGACGCGAGCAGCGCCAGCCCCCACGCGACTGCGTCGTCGGCAGCGACCGCGGTCGCCGTCAGGTCGCGGACGCTCGCAGCACGCTCGATGAGGATGAAGCGAACGGCCTGCAGCGGGCCTGGGCTGCCGGGATCGCCGATCACCTGCGCTGCGATCGGAAGCGACGGGGCGACCAGGCCGCGGCTCAGCACCCGCACGACCCGGCGCGCCTGGAGCGCGCGCCGCGTCGGTCGCGGCAGCCGCGCCCACACCGCGGGCGCGGTCAGTCGCAGGTCGGAGTACAAGCGCATCCGGCGGGGAAAACGAAAGCAGTTCCCGTCGCGGTCGACGAGGATCTGGTCGTCACCGAGGATGCTGCCGCCGGCGCCGAGCGCGCGGACGCTGAGCGAGCTCTTTCCCGTGCCCGACGCGCCGAGCATCACGAGTGCGCCGCCGGCTTGGCCGAGCGCCGCCGCCGGCAGCAGAACATGCCCCGCGCGAGCGGCCGCGATCGCGATCAGGGCCTCGACGAAGTAGCCCTGCACGAGCGACAGCGCGAAACTGCGCGGCGTCCCGCGCAGTTGGACGTGCGCGGTCAGCGGCGAGCTCGCGGCGCCGCCGAGCGCGACCCGCCAGCGCACGGTCTTGTGGCCGCCCTCGATCAGTGCGGCGGGCTGCTCGCGCTCCCGACCGAAGCTGACCTCGACGGCCGGTGAGGAGCCATCCTCGCCGCGCGCGGCCTCCGCGTACTCCGCGTCGAAGTGGCGCACCGCCCGCGCGTCGCCGCGCACGCGCAGCTCGAGCGCGGGCCGAAACGCATATCGCGAGGTCGTCGTCAGCTCAGCTCCCGCGCGATCGCGTCCGCCGCCTGGTGCGGATCGACCGGAAACGGTGCGCGCACGACGAGCACGCGGGCAGCCGAGAGCGCCGCTGCGAGCAGCGCGCGCTCGCGCGCAACGATCCGCTCGACGTCCTCGTCGACCGTGCGGCCGGGCGCCGCAAAGCGGGCTCGCTGCTGCAGGCCGAACCACGACCGGCGCTCCACGACCGCCGAGCGCGCGAGGCGCTCCGCCGCCCACGCAGGGTCCGCCGCTTCGACGTGGACCGCGTCCGCATCGACGGTCAGCAGCATCGCAAGGCAGCCGGCGGGCACGCGGCGGGCGGGATCGTCCACCTGTCCATACGCGCGACGCACCTGCGTCGGCGACAGCGCCACCCTGTCGGCGAGCGTGATCGCGCGACCGGCCGCGTCGGCGAGCAGCCCGCCGACACGCCCGCGCGCG
>DATMJM010000153.1:0-2564 GCA_035553935.1 Solirubrobacteraceae bacterium | reverse complement strand
GGGATCGCGGAACGCCTGCACCGTGCACGGCCCGCGCACGCCGAGCGCCTCGCCGACCGTCCTGCCGAGCTCGATGAGCTCCTCGTCGTGGATGACGGTGCCCTTGATCGACTCGCCGCCGCGCGACTCGATCATCGTGCGCGGGATCGCGTTCAGGCAGCGCCCGCCGAGGTCGCCCAGCAGGTCGATGGAGAACTCGGGCCCACCCATGAGCCGCTGCACCATCACCGGCTCGTCGACGTAGCCGATGAAGAACTCCATCTCGCGGCGGTCGGCCGCCGGGTGGATCGAGCGCGCGCCGGAGCCGCGGCGCGGCTTGACCATGACCGGAAAGGACTCCGGCTCCTCGCCCGGCAGCACCGTCGGCGGCGACGGCAGGCCGTGCGAGAGCAGCAGCCCGTGGGCCTCGTACTTGTCGAACGTCGCGCGCGCGACCTCCGCCGAGGGCACGAACGCCGGCAGCCGCTCGCCGGCGGCGGCGAGCACCTCGATGTCGAGGTCGGTCAGCGGCACGACGGCGCGCACGTCGTGCTCCGCCGCGACGCGCTCGAGGAACGCGACGTAGCCCGGGTCGTCGATCCGCGGCGGGACGACGTGCAGGTCGGCGGCGTAGCGGGCGGGCGCCAGCGGGCTCGGATCCGCCGCGATCGTGAACGCGTGCTCGCCGAACGCGCTGACGATGTCGTAGCGCTTGCCGACGCCGGTGAGCAGCACGGCGACGCGACCGGCGGCGTCAGGCATCCGCCGCGGGATGGAACTGCGCGAGCGTGTCGGCGCGCAGGCCCAGGCGCAGCGTCTCGAGCGACAGCACCTCCGCGGGCGGCACGTTGCCGAGGTTCACGTCCGCGCCGTAGCGCTCGATGAGCCACACCTGCTGGTGCTTCTGCGGCGCCTCGAAGACGAGCCTGCTGCGGTCGATCTCGTGGACGATCTCGTCGATCAGCCCGGTGCGCGCCTCGCCATCGGGCCGATACAGGCCCGCGGTCCCCGTCGCGCGACCCTCGCAGACGACGAGCTGCGCGCCGGCCTCGAGCGCCTCGCGGATGAGCGCGACCCAGCGGTAGGGCGCCATGAGCGCCGTCGGATCCTTCTCGCCGACCTCGGCGAAGACGGTGTAGCGCGTGGCGAGGCGCTCGATCAGCGCGGATTTGTCGGCAGAGGGGATCGCGACGACGCCGCTGGAGACCTCGATGGCGCCGATCCCCAGATCGTCGAGCCAGCCGCAGAGCTCGTCGACGCGGTCGTGCAGCCACGCGAGCTCGGTCAGCGTCCCCCCGAGCATCACCGGCACGCCGTGCGCGCGGTAGACCGCGAGCTTGTCCTCGAGGTCGGCGGTGACGTACGCCGAGCCCCAGCCGAGGCGGACCATGTCGATGTGCGCCGCAGCCTGGCGCAGCAGGCCGTCGACCTCGACGGTCCCGAGGCCGGTGTCGATGACGTGCGTCAGCCCTGCGACGCGGGGCTTGGGGCTGCGCTCGGGCAGCGGCAGGAAGTCCGGCATGCGGGCCGCAGGCTATCGCCGGGCCCCGTCGCGGCGACCGTCAGCCGGTGACGCGCGCGACCTCGGCGAGCGAGGTCTCCCCCGCCCTGACCTTCGCCAGGCCGGCCGCCCGTAGCGGCCGCATCCCCTGCGCGACGGCCAGCCTCGTGATCTGCGACGCGGTCGCGCGGGCGACGATCAGCGCGCGGATCTCGTCGCTGACCACCATCACCTCATAGACGCCGGCACGCCCGCGGTAGCCGGTCTCGGCACAGCTGGGACAGCCCACCGGCTCGAAGACGGTGACGTCGCCCTCGTCGTCGAGGCCGAGCTCGGCTCCGGGCCGCGGCACCGGGCGGCGGCACTCCAGGCAGAGGCGACGCGTCAGGCGCTGCCCGATCACGCACTCCAGCGACGAGGCGACGAGGTAGGGCTCGACGCCCATGTCCACGAGGCGGGCGGCGGCGGC
This sequence comes from Solirubrobacteraceae bacterium, assembly GCA_035553935.1. Taxonomy (GTDB): domain Bacteria; phylum Actinomycetota; class Thermoleophilia; order Solirubrobacterales; family Solirubrobacteraceae; genus CADCVQ01. Next base: position 615 of record DATMJM010000153.1, on the reverse strand, counting down.
CGGCGCGCTGTTCGTGTGCAGGCTGGAGAGCATGAGGTGACCGGTGAGCGCGGCCTCGATCGCGATCTTCGCGCTGTCGCGGTCGCGCATCTCGCCGACCATGATGATGTCGGGATCGGCGCGGACGATCGTCCGCAGCCCGGAGGCGAACGTGACGCCGGCGCGCTCGAAGACCTGCATCTGCTTGACGCGCGGCAGGCGGTACTCGACGGGGTCCTCGATCGTCATGATCGCCTTCTCCGGCGTGCTGACGACGCCGACGCTCGCGTACAGCGTCGTCGACTTGCCCGAGCCCGTCGGACCCGTGGCGAGGATCGCACCGTGCGCGCCGTGCAGCGCCGCCTCGACGCGGGCGCGATCGGCCTCGTCCATGCCGAGCTCGCCAAGCGACAGCGGCGCGTGCCCGGCGTCGAGGATGCGCAGCACGGCAGCCTCGCCGGCGACGAGGGGCACCGTCACGACGCGGATGTCGATCTTGCGGCCGTCGAGCGTGATGCTCATTCGCCCGTCCTGCGAGGCACGCCGCTCCGCGATGTCGAGCTCGCTGAGGATCTTGATCCGCGAGATGACGCGCGCGGCCTGGCGGCCCGGCACGCGCGTGACGTCGCGCATGAT